>NZ_JAVJZI010000093.1:0-2712 GCF_040223135.1 Coleofasciculus sp. G3-WIS-01 | reverse complement strand
TTAAGGCTGATATCGAGCAACAATGCCGGGTATCAGCCAAGTTTTTGCGTTAACGGTTATCGACCAAAAGTTACACCGTGGACTTATACCAAGGCAGAATTACTTATGGGTAGGTTTGTCTAGGTTTTTAGAAGCGGTAAAGACAAAGCTATCCTGTTTAGAAACAGGTTAGGGATTACGCTAAAAAACAAAGAGTTATTAGAAACGGCTCTATTAGAATCTGCTGTCAATAATGAGGCAACCCTTCACAAAACGGATGAGTATGGAACCCAGTATGACGTAAAATTTCTGATAACGACGGACGTGGGCAGCTCTTTGGTACTTGGATGTTGGATCATTCGTACAGGTGAAGAGTTTCCAAGACTAACAAATACCTATCCTGTAGATCAGTGAGGATACAACCATGAATTTTAAGGAATATGATGTTGTTGCCTTAACCGAAGAAATTCAGGCGATCCATAAAGAAACTAAACAGCCAATCCGACTAATACCTGGGCAAGTCGGCACTATCCTGATGGATTTTGAGGGTCGAGCTTATCTTGTTGATTTTGCTGATGCTCATGGCAAAACCTATGCTATGGAAACTGTCCCCGGTGAAAGGTTGATGCTCCTTGTCTATGAACCGCTTCTAGCTGTTGCCTAAAATTGAAATGAACCTAAGTAGGTGGACACAAGGAAAGTTAAAGGAGGAGATCGTCATTAGTCATTTGTCCTTTTGAGTCAACCTTGGGACGCGGTGGGTTTGGGATTACCTACAAAGCCTTACACACTAAACTGAATCAATATGTGGTGATTAAAACCCCGGATGAGACACTGAAACTTGACCCCAATTATGCCAAGTTTGTGGAACGATTTATTAAAGAGGGCAGATTGCTGGCGAAATTAGGCGCTGAACCTCATCCTCATATTGTCAGAGTGACTGACCCGAATATTATGTTACAGGAAAATGGTAACATTAACGCTTTTTAATGTTTTAATTAATGCAATTCAGCAGCAACTTGACAATTGACAACCAATAGTCCTATCAAGAAGTCCGCCTAAGCTATCACACTGCGGCAAACTCAGCAAATACTTGCTCAATCACCTTTTGCGCTTTAGTATCCAGAGAATGCCAATCCACTTCACCGTCTTCATCAATTAGGCTGGTATCAATCTCAACCTCTTGGCTTTCTACTTCAGCATGAACCGGGGCGTACTCCTGAAAACAGACTTTAAAGCATAACTCCCACAAGTTAATACAGGTTGAATAATCAGGTTTTTCTAAACATACCTCATGACCGGGTATCGGCGTCTGCACATCCTTGTATGTGGCTTTCCAGGTGGTCACCTCAAGCTGCTTGCGAATATGATCAACAATGCGGATTAAGGCGGGTTGCATTAATAGTCCCGCTTGTTGCCAAGCTTGGGTTGTTTTAAATTTGGGTTTCATTCTGAACGTCGATAGGGAAGAATTAGGCAAACAACGATGTTAAGACTACTGAGTGGATTTGGATTCGTGACGGGAGCAACTTACCCATTGCGCGTGTTGGCAGTTTTCCGACGCACACCACGTCTGTGGGGGTACATGATTACTCCTATTCTGGTGAATGTGTTCATCGGTATTGCCCTGTATGCCGGATTACTGGTGTTGGGTTGGCAACAGGTTGAGAGTATTACGCTTAGTTTATCGCAATGGTTGAATAATGCGATCGCGAGTCTTCCCCCATGGCTGAGTTTCCTGGGCGTCTTGGCGACGGGGATCAACTGGCTGCTGGATTTTATCTTGGTGATTGGGTTACTGCTGATCACTGGATTTTTGCTCGTCCAGTTTGGCGTATTACTGGGTGCGCCGTGGTATGGTCAACTCTCGGAACAGTTAGAAGAAATCCGCACGGGTCAAATTCATACCGTAGAGGTGGGATTTATCCAGGATATTGGGCGGGCGATTTTATTTGAGTTGAAGAAACTGGTATTAGGAATCGGCGTCGGTGTTTTATTACTCCTGCTGAATATTCTCCCAGGGATTGGCACCTTAGCCGCCGCAATCGGGGGGATTATCTTAACCGCAACCGTAACTTGTCTGGACTTTCTCGACGCACCCTTAGAACGTCGCCGTTTACGGTTTCGCTACAAGTTAGGGATTGTATTTAAAAGTTTACCTGCCAGTGCCGGGTTTAGCTTAGTCTGTATGGTGTTGATTACGATACCCTTGGTGAATCTTTTTACCATTCCTTTATGTGTCGCATCCGGGACGTTGTTTTTTTGCGATCGCGTATTACCTAAGTTACCTCAGTCTTTGACGTTCGATCATTAGTCTAAAGCGTAATTATGACTCGGCTGCGTTTACGAGGTCTTATGGCACCGAAGGGGGAGAATTCAAAGCCTCTCTCTCTAACCCCCTTTATACCCCCCTTTCAAAGGGGGGCAAGGGGGGATGGGGGCAAGCTGACAGGTGTAGGTTTTTTACTTTAGGGTGGGGACTAGACTTGGAGGACAAGGAAGGAAAGTAGACAAGGAAGAGAAGAATTGTATAGTTCAAGACGTATTTAGGGAAAAAGATTGTCGTGGATATAAACCATTCACGGAAATACCTTTGCCACAAATTAAATCGGCAATAATGTTCATTAATCCTTGTAAAAAACAAGATATATTCCTCTCTTTTCTTCTCGAAGCTGATTGTGTATTTATCCGAGAATTCGGCTTAGTTTTATCGTTGAAATCTTGTGATAGATG
>NZ_JAVJZI010000104.1:0-28639 GCF_040223135.1 Coleofasciculus sp. G3-WIS-01 | reverse complement strand
ATTTTTCTGGATGATTAATCATATTGACTAACCCCCTTAACACTTGATTATATATATGATATATTTCTCTCCCTTGCTCCGTTGATATATACTGGCATTTAACGGCAAATTTTAGCCACACCTGCGTTTCGGCACTTTCGGCTTCACAGTCATTTAACTTAGCAACAAATGATGCTTGATATCTTCTCTTTCTCCAGGCTTCTGCTAGATTAGCACATACGGCACGAGATGAACGTCGAATTTGGTCAGTTAGAGAGTATCTTTCTTCTAGGGGAAATTGTTTTGATATTTCAAAAATAGTCATAGCTGCATCAAACGCTTTTTGATAAATAATTAGATCTTCATGAGTTTTGATGGTTTTTTGGTCTTCTTCCTTGTCCACTTTCCCTCCAGGTCTTCCAAGTCTTACCCCCATTATACCGTTAAGGTAAAAAACCTACCCTTGTGAGGCAGGGGGGATGGGGGCTAGGGGGGATGGAGAGAGGTTTTCCCCCAGAGGTTTTCCAGATCCCGTAGAAAAGTCAGAAGCTGGATTGATACATTATTAAGCCGCAAGTCCCTTATCGCGTTCAGTTAATCAAGCGGATCGCCCCTACTGTTTTATTTAGCTAATTCTGATGTGTTTAGGCAGGTTGTTGCATGGGTAAATCGGCACTCTTCCAAGCACTCCATGAACCGGGAATATTGATTACCTTTTCAAACCCATGCTTTTGTAGCAAACTGGCAGCAATAGACGCCCGATATCCACTACCACAGTAGGTGGCTAGGGTTTTATTTTTATCTAACTGATCCAGTTTTTCTTCTAGATGGGGAACATAAATATGTTCAGCGCCAGGGATGCAGCCACTGTGAAACTCTTTATCAGTCCGCACATCTAACACCGTGAGCGTTGAGTCTTCTTTGTGCTGATTCAACTCATGCACAGTCCACTCACCAAGGTGTTGCAAGGGTAGCCCAGCATTCTGCCAACTTTTCATCCCATCGTGGAGATAGCCGACTAAGTTATCGTAACCCACGCGGAATAACTGTTCGGTGGCGAGGGATAAGTCTCGCGCACTTTCTACAACGAGTAGCAGCGTTTTTTCTGGGTCAATCATCCAACCCATCCAGGTAGGAAAGGCAGATTGGAGGGCAATGTTAATCGCACCAGGGATATGTCCACCCCCAAATGCCAGCATCGAACGGGTATCGATGACAAGGGTATTTTCATCTGCCATCTTTTGTTGGAATTCTTGAGGGGAGAAGGGTTGCAATGTTGGCACACAACCTTTAATTGGTGCCCCTTTAGCGTTCACTTTTTTCAAGCGTGAGTAGTGAGTGGGGGGTTCTGGCATATCGCCCAAAATCCACTCGACAAATTCTACTTCGGTTCGCTCTTTAAAGGCGTCACTAAAAATTCGTTCATTCCCAATAGTACTTTGTTGTCGATCGCCAATGGATTTACCGCAGGATGAACCCGCACCGTGACAGGGATAGACTTCGACGCGATCGCCTAACGGGACTAATTTGTCGAATAATGAGTGATACAGTTGCGCCGCCTGTTTTTTCTCTGTCCCTGTACCTACTAAATCGGGACGCCCAACATCTAGATTAAACAGCGTATCCCCAGTCAGCACGCCAAAGGGTTCTTTCCCTTGTTGAGCATCATGAATTAATAGGCAAATGTGTTCTGGTGTATGTCCAGGAGTATGCAGGGCGCGAAGGGTAACTGTACCAATTTGTAACTCGTCTCCTTCACTCAGTTGCTGTATCTGGAATTGATAATCCTCACTCTTCCCGCCGTAAATTGTCGCGCCAGTACGGGCTTGAAGTTCATGGACACCGGATACAAAGTCTGCGTGGATATGGGTTTCCAGAATGTGGGTAATTCTCACACCACGCGATCGCGCTATTTGTAAATAGATATCTACGTCACGACGCGGATCGATAACGGCGGCTACACCCGCTTTGTCATCTCCCACTATATAGGATAGCAGCGCTAGTCCTTCGGTGTTAATTTGTTCTAAAACTAATGCCATGATTCTTTCTCCTATTAAGGATTAACTCCCTTGTGAATGCTGTGAAATATAGGTTTTGAAGAATTCTTTCATCTGAGGGGATTTCTCACAATCAAAGCCCATGTTTTTCCCTTTTTCCATGGCTTGTTCTGCGGTCATTCCCTCGCGAGTTGCCACATACATTAATGCCATCGCCCCTGAACGTAATCCACTCTTGCAGTGAATCAGGGCTGGTTTGGGCAGTTCTTCGATCTGCAGGAGAACTTGATTTGCCAGTTGCTCTGTCATCGCATCGGGTTTAACCGGGATATTGACATACTGCAATCCGGCGGCTTCGGCTTGCTGCTGTTCATCCCTAGCGAACCCCTCTTCGGAGGGCGATCGCAAATTTAATACAGATTTCACTCCCTCTTGAGCCGCTTGTTGTAGTTGCTCCGGCGTCACCTGATTCGTGGCTACGGTTAAGTTATCGTTAATCTTTTTGGCGTTTTCCATGAAAGTCTAACTCCTTGTTAGAATGTCAATAGTATAAATACTTATTTATATTCCATTCATAGTTTTGGCTGAAAAAGGGGACAATTCCTCTAACCTGAGAAGGATATTGTTTTCTATCTAAAGAGGGTTTCTATTTTGACAGGACTTACGCAGGGACACCATATATAGCGCACTAATAATCGGGCGATCGGGTACGTCACTATCATACCCCGTTGCCATTTCGCGATCGCTAAAATTGGTGATTGGTGATAGGTAATTGGTGAGTAGGAAAAATTATTCCTCATCTCTTGCCCCCCAAGCAGGGCGGGTGTAGAGACGCGCTTTTGAAGCGTCTCTACAAGGGGGTAACATTATCAGTCAAAAGAGCCCCTACAAATTGACGCCCCAGCTCCCCTCAACCCAAAATGCTTCCTCAAAAGTAAAAGATTGGCTGCTTATGTGTAGCCAATCTTGTCCAACATGTATTACAATTTCTCTTTCGACTGAATCTTAATTCACGGGTTCAAAATAGCTCCAGATATGCTCTGGAGCTTTTTCTGTCGTGCTATCATAACAAATTTTTTGCCAAAATGGGGATTTTGCCCCTTGTGTCATAATTTTTGCACAGAGCGTCAGCGTGCATCGATATGGGCAAACTCTTAGCAGGATGTTACCAATTCATCAAAGTCCTGGATACCGATGAATTGGGTCACACCTATTTAGTTATAGATATTCACCTTCAAGAGCATCCTAAATGCGTGGTCAAGCAAATCCGACTCCCGCCAAACTCCTCTCAAACTCGACAACTTATTCTCAGCCGTCTGGAAAAAACGTCACAATTGCTGAAAAAGCTGGGTCAACATGACCAAATTCCCCGATTTATCACCTCATTTGCCCAAACGAACCAGTTTTATCTCGTTCAAGAGTTTATTCCCGGTTATCCCTTAACCGACGAACTCATACCCGGTGATCCGCTGACCGAAAATCAGGTGATTACCCTGTTACAAGAACTCCTCAACCTCTTAGTTTTTGTCCATCAACAGGGTGTAATCTTAGGAAACCTCAAGCCTTCCACGATTATCCGTCGCCAAGGAGATGGCAAATTAGTCCTGACAACGTGGGGAGTTATCCATCAACTGAGCGCCCAAATCGCCCAATCATTCCACCAATCAGCCCCAAATCCGCGCCATCCTACTTCCGTTGATCAATCCTCCCAACCATTCCCAGAACACCTCCAAGTCAATGGCGACTTGTACGCCTTGGGAATAATCGCCATTCAAGCCATGACTGGATTATCCGCCAGTGAGTTAACGGAACTTAAACAAACGAACAATTCTCAACATGAAACCAGCGCTTGGCAAGCTTACACCCAAGTTAGCCCAGAGTTAGCCGCTATCCTGGAGAAAATGGTGCATTCTGATCGCCAGAACCGTTATCACAAAGCGGCGAGTGTACTAGCGGATCTCAGTGGTATCCCGGAGAGCAATCCAATTACTCAATTTTCCCTACCATCGCTACCAGAAATCAACCCCGCGATCGCGACAATTACGTTTCCTACTCGTCAGTTTAAACCCCAGGTTATCCTCGCGGCTATAGCATTAGTGGGAATCACAGCGTTAATCTTGGCTTATACCCTACACCTTCCGCAACGCCTAATGGCGCAATACTTTCTCCACCAAGGAAAAACCCAAGCACAACAGCCTGAGGTGGCGATTCAATACTATACTCAAGCCATTGCCTATCAGCCGCAAAATGCTACAGCTTACTATCATCGGGGAAAGATTTACGCTGATAGGGGAAAATCTCAGCTAGCCCTGGCTGATTTGTCTCAGGCGATTCAACTCAATCCCCAAAATGCTGACGCCTATTACCAACGGGGAAATCTTCGCCTTGAGTTACGCGATCGCCTTGGGGCTAAAGCTGATTATACCCAAGTTCTACAACGTGACCCTAATTTTACCCCGGCATGGGTGAATCGAGGTCAGATACAAGCCGAGTTAGGTAACGAAAAGGATGCCATTGACGATTATACCCAAGCCATTCAACTTCAACCCAATCTGGTCACGGCTTACCTGAAGCGCTGTCGTTCCCGTTCTAACCTCGGTAACCAAAAGGGTGCCATTGACGACTGTACCACCGCGATTAATTTACGACCGCATAATGCCCTAGGTTACCAAAACCGTGGCTTAGCCCGTCAGCGTCGGGGAGATATTCGCGGGGCGATAACGGATTATACAGTAGCAATTCAATTGAATCCAGAGGCGGCAGAACCTTACTATAACCGAGGATTAGCCCGTCAGGAAATAGAAGATATATCCGGTGCGATCGCGGATTACACCCAAGCCATTAAACGAAATCCTAACTATGCCTCAGCTTACTATGAGCGGGGGTTAGCCCAAGCCCAACTGGGAAATCGGTTAGCCGCGATCAAAGATTTACAGCAAGCGGCTCAACTGTGCCGTGATTTAGGTAAACTGGATTGTTATGAAGCGGCGCAGTCTCAACTGTCTAGAGTGTCGGTTCAGTAATAACACTTAGTTGCTCCTAAGAAATAAAAACAGTTGAAACTGCCCTGTTAACCGTTAAGTTGACTGGGATAGTAGTACAATTGGAGATTGTGTCCTTATTCAAAGTTGTTTATGCCGAAACTGAAAAGCCGTAGAGCAGCCGCCAAACGTTTTCGACCCACCGGAAGCGGTAAAATTAGACGACGCAAGGCGTTTAAGAGCCACTTACTGGAGCGCAAAAACTCAGGACGGAAGCGGCGTCTGTCGAAATTGAGTTTGGTCAATGAACGGGATGCTGATAATGTGCGCCTAATGCTTCCCTATTTTTAGACCGTTTAAAACGAATAACCATCTAGTTAGTATCAATTAGGAACAGTCAATGACAAGAGTAAAACGCGGTAACGTTGCACGTAAACGACGCAAGAAAATTCTCAAGCTGGCGAAAGGATATCGGGGTTCTCACTCCAAACTCTTCCGTACAGCCAATCAACAGGTGATGAAAGCACTGCGGAACGCTTATCGCGATCGCCGCAAGCGCAAGCGGGATTTTCGCCGTCTCTGGATTACTCGTATCAATGCGGCGGCTCGTCAGAATGGCATAAGCTACAGTCAGCTTATCGGTCAGATGAAAAAGGCAAATATTCAGATCAATCGCAAGATGTTGGCACAATTAGCTGTGTTAGATCCCGCCAGCTTTAACAAGGTTGTAGAACTCGCCAGCCAAGGAGCAAAGTAAGTTCTACAAGGGAGATGAGGGAGATCAGGGAACGGTGTAGAGACGTGCCATGGCACGTCTGGAAGATGAGGGTGGACTTTGACATCAATAGCTGCTTTCGTTCCCTAAACTCACCCCTACAAGCCAGGTTCCCTTGAGCGAAGCGAAGGGCTAAGTCGGGGCGGGTTTAGTCAAATCTGGGTTAAGGAAGAAATGATAGTAGTGAAACCCGCCCCGACAAACCAGGTTATATCGAGCGTTGCGAAGGTTTCCCCAATCACCAATCACCAATCCCTAATCCCAGATAGATGATCGCCCAAAGGTTTGTTAACGTCGGTGTAGCACTTGGATTGATTGGGATGACTCTCGTACAACCCCAATCAGCTTATCCGGCTGAATTGGCAGAAATTGAGCAACGGGGTCAATTAATTGTTGCGGTAAAAGACAATGTGCGTCCTTTGGGCTTTCGCGATGCGACGGGAACGCTAAAAGGACTAGAAATTGATATTGCTCGACGACTGGCGAAAGAACTGCTGGGGAGTCCAGAGGCTGTGGTTTTGCAGCCTGTGACGAATCGCGATCGCTTGAGTGTGGTATTTGAGGATCGGGTTGATATTGCGATCGCTAGAGTAACGGTAACGGATTCTCGCGCTCGCTTGGTCGATTTCAGTATCCCTTACTATTTGGATGGTGCAGGGATTATTACGAAAGATTCCTCAATCAATCTGTTGAGCGATTTAGACAACCAAACCATCGCTGTCCTTAAGGATTCGAGTACAATCGCGGTGATCAAGTATGCTTTACCCAATGCCCAATTAGTCGGCGTTGACTCCTACCAAGAAGCGCGTGCGCTCATTGAGGCGGGAGAAGCCAATGCATTTTGTGCCGATCAGAGTGTTCTGACTGGATGGGTGCAGCAATACCCAGACTATCGATTGCTCCCCTATCGCCTATCTGGTGCAGCCTTGGCGGTGGTGATGCCTAAAGGATTGCAGTATACCGCACTGCGACAACAAGTCAATCAGGCGATCGCACGTTGGCACGCCGAAGGGTGGTTAGCTGAACGTGCTGCCGCTTGGGGTTTACCATGAAGAGTGGAAACCCATCCCCTAGAGTTGCACGGAATTACAGGATTATGGATGAAACTCTGCCACAAATTTATCTAATCATATTGTTAGTCCTGCTTGGTGTTGCAGCTTTGGCGGTAATCCGCCAAGTCTTCAAAACCCGTAAAATCGAAAGCACCCTCTCAAAGCTGGAGAGAAAGCTGCAAAAAGAGCGGGGGACAGTCCAAGACTACTACGAGTTGGGCAGTATCTATCTGGACAAGAAACTCTTTGCTCAAGCCGTTATCCTATTCCAAAAGGGACTTAAAGCTCCAGATGCTTCAGAAACCAACCTAGCTCCTGTTCATAATGCCCTCGGTTTTGCCTACTTTGCTCAAGATCAGTACGATATTGCCATTCGCCAGTATAAGGAAGCCTTAAAACTAGAGCCAGATTATGTGACGGCTCTCAATAACTTAGGTCACGTTTACGAGCGCAAAAAGCTAACCGCTCAAGCGTTGGAGGCTTATGAAGCAGCGCTCAAGCATGAACCGAAGAATGAGACAGCCAAGCGCAGAGCTGAATCCCTCCGCAAGCGGCTAGTGCCATCCAGCAGCTAAATTTTCTGCGGCTTGAACCCTACATAGATCCTATAGAGACGTTGCCGGCAACGTCTCTACAGGTTGACAGGCTATTCCAGACTCATCTATTTTGTGCAGAAAAACTACCCAGATTATTACCTCACTCTGCTAGTTTTAGAATGCAATTTACATAATTCTTGATTATTGTTAACATAAGGTAACAAAGGTAATCAATTAAGGGCAGGATTAGTTCGCTATGGGATTTCTGAGTAATTTATTTGGGTTAAAGAGCAAGTACGTTGATGAGGAGACAGACGAAGTAGAACAGGCGACAGAAGCCCAAAAGCGACAAGCCTACTTCTTAGAGCCGGATGACGCCAAGACATTCGGTGATATTAACTATATGCGATCGCCCACATCTGTGAAGAAGCGATTTGCCAAAAAGAAAGATAACCTAGGGGAGGGCTTAGAACAGGTGTTAGAAACCTCTGCTTTTGGGCAAGTCATCCGTTCCAATAAGCAAATCAGCGCTACTCCTGAACCTCTGCCAACTCCTCAAAACCAGCCAGTGAGTGAGCCACAGCAAAAGAGTTTTGAGCGCCGCCGCGCTAACTCTAGCGATTCTGGCATGGATATGTTCCGTAAAATGGCTCGTGACATGAAAAAGTCGTAAGTCTCCATTGTTTACTCCTCTACTTTAGTCCGCGTAGGCGGACTTTGTTTGTTTAGCTGCGATTTCAATCGCCGTGGCAAAAAGGGGGTAATCTTGGAAACAGCTATACTTAGGTTGAATGGCACTGACTGGTATGCTGGTGGGCAATGCCCACCCTACGATATATCAAGGGTGGAGGCGATCTCAAACAGCTTATTTCAGTGCCATTGTACTTAGCTTTGCAGTTCGTTGAATTTGGCGCGAATGGTTTCCACCCGTTGGCGGTTTACACCTAAATCGGATTGTCCTAAACGCGATGCCGAACGAACCTGGATAACATTAGCACCTTCATCTAGTAAAAATTCTACATCATCGACAAATCCCATAAGCTTAGTTGTGAATTCAGCGTAGAGATAATTGTCGGTTTCCGTGATAATTTTGGTTTTTTCCATATTTTCAATCACGGTTTTGAGGTCAGCTATTGCCTTAGCTGGTGTTGATTTGTAGGTTAATGGATCAATTTGATGTTGGGCATCTTGATCTTGAGAGTTGACACAATTTGGCGTACTTGGACAAGGAGTTAACTTCCCTGACTCAATACCAAGATTTGTGGGTCGTTTTCCAGCAAACATAGCTCCTCCCGAAACAGTTAAGGTTACGCCTATAGAACAGGCAACAATGAAAATTAAAGCAATACAGATGATTAGAATAGATCTAATCGGGGAGCGTTTTTGAGCTTCTAAGGTCATAGTATTTGTCCTTTGTCATTTGTCCTTTGTCCTTTGCCTTAATTCATCATTCAGACAGGCTGGGTTTGAGGGAAAGTTACCATCAAGAGCGAGAGTAAATTACATCAACCTGCCCCTACTCCCCTTAAAACCTCACCATTTTACCCATCAAACGTCAAGGCTTGACCACGTATATCTGTGTGCAGTTTTCCCCGTTCATAAACCACTTGACCCCCAACAATAGTCATCACAGACCATCCGGTCAAGTTCCAGCCTTCAAAGGGACTCCAGCCACATTTGGTTAACAGTTCCTCTCGCCGCACCGGACGGTAATTTTCTAAGTCTACCAAGACCAAATCTGCATCATAACCGGGAGCGATCGCGCCTTTTTTGGGAATGCGATAGGCTTTAGCCACAGCCGTAGACATCCAGTTCGAGACTTGGGCAATAGTACAGCGTCCTTGTATAGCTTGGGTGAGCATTAATGCTAAGGATGTCTCCACTCCTGGCATTCCCGATGGACTATTGGGATAGGTTTGGGCTTTTTCTTCCAGGGTATGGGGGGCGTGATCCGTAGCAATAAAGTCGATGACACCATCTAATAGCGCTTGCCAAAGGGTGGCATTATCCTGAGGCGATCGCAAGGGGGGATTCATTTGCGCTAAGGTGCCGATTTTATCGTAGGCGCTGGTATTCAAGAGCAGGTGTTGGGGAGTGACTTCGGCGGTTACCCAACTGGGTTTATCCCGACGTAGTAACTCGGCTTCCTCCCCTGTAGACAGATGCAGAATATGCAGCCGTCGCTGATACTTTTTCGATAGTTTTAGGGCGAGTTGAGTCGCATTCAGGGCGGCTTGATTATCTTGAATCTGGGAGTGAATCGCCGGATCATTAATGCCGGCAAATTTTTCCCGCCGTTCCCGGATTCGGGCTTGATCTTCAGCATGAACAGCAATCAGCCGGGTTCCTTGGGCAAAAATGGGTTCAAGGGATTCCTCGCTATCCACTAATAGCCCCCCACGCATCGAACCCATAAATATCTTAATCCCACAGGTCGGCTGTGCCTCACGCAGATCGGGCAAATTTTCTGGCGTCGCGCCAATAAAAAAGCCGTAGTTAACCAAGCACTTCTCAGATGCCCGTTTCAGCTTATCGTCTAAGGCGGCTTGAGTCGTAGTTAGGGGGCGAGTGTTGGGCATTTCCAGAAATGAGGTAACGCCTCCCTTGGCACAAGCACAACTGGCGGTAAATAAGTCTTCCTTATGTTCTAAGCCGGGTTCGCGAAAATGAACTTGTGGATCGATGACTCCCGGCAACAATGTTAACCCAGTCGCGTCGATTTCCCTATCTGCCGAAGCTGAAATGTTTGGGGCAACCTGGACAATTTCTCGACCACGAGTGAGGACATCTGCGAGCAAAATGTCTCCTGTTGGCATGAGAATACGAGCATGGCGGATTAATAAGCAAGAGTCAGAGGACATAAGAAAATGCTAAAATTCCCAATAGCTTCAGTATTTCTACTTTAAAGCGAATTTTGTCCAGATACTAGAGGAACAGGTTCGGTTACAACCGCTTCGGTTAAATTAGAAGAGATGAGCCTCTAATTGGCTGATTTTCCTCCATCGTCCAACTCGTGATTGCTTAAGGTGATTAAACGGCTATGACTCGTGTCCCAAATCGAGATCCGGAAAAACAATCGGTACAAAAAGCTGAAAATCCGTGGGTAGAGGGATTCAAGACGATTGGCTTGAGTGTTTTTCTCGCGATCGGGATTCGCAGCTTTGTGGCAGAAGCGCGATATATCCCTTCGGGTTCTATGGAACCGACCCTACAGATTAACGATCGCTTGATTATTGATAAGATCAGCTATAACTTCCGTCAACCCCAGCGAGGAGATATTGTTGTCTTTTCCCCCACAGATGCGCTCAAGCAGCAAAATTTCAAAGACGCCTTTATCAAGCGGGTGATTGGGCTTCCTGGTGAAACCGTCGAGGTGAAGGGGGGACGAGTATACGTCAATGGTCAAGTATTGCGGGAACAATATATCGAAGAGGAACCCGAATACAGCTACGGACCTGTTACTGTACCAGAGGACAACTATTTGGTTTTGGGAGATAACCGCAATAATAGCTACGACTCTCACTACTGGGGCTTTGTCCCGCGTAAAAATATTATTGGCAGAGCAATTGTCCGCTTTTGGCCCATTAGTCGGGTTGGTGAAGTTGATGTGATCGAGTCTATTGCTCCAGAAGCTTCTCCTTGAACAGGGAACCTCGACCTCTCCCTGCATAAATGACTAGGGATTCTATAAGGATACTACGGGACGGATTGAAATCACGTCCCTTTGCAACTCCCTAACCTGCCTTCATCCAGAGATACAAAAACCGTCTGATCTTTTCGTCTCGTAAGTTCAACCATTTCTCTAGCTGTCTGCTGTAGGCTTTCGCCCTGTCTTTCCCATCGGGGTTATTCAATAGCACTGTTATTTTGCTTGGTTAATATTGTCTGGATTGATATTCGTTCTGCATATTCTCTTAGCAAAACCTTGGATATACCGTAGGGTGGGCATTGCCCACCAGCATACCAGTCAGTTGACATTCAACTTAATATAGTTGAGTTTATTTCCACTAACTTAATTAAATTCCATGTTGCTGGAAAGAATATTAACCTACTCCGTTGCATAATGTATATTTTATCAGTCTCAGCGATAAGATAGAGGAACAAAAAAATGATTAAATCTTAAATCTAATAGGTCTGGTTAAAAAGCTAGAATTAATCAAAAACATAATAATTTAAACTTACAAAATAAATAGTATTATTTTATACAATTTAACCCCCAAGGATTGTTAATTTTAGTATAGTATTGTAACCTTACCCAATTTTAAGAGTTATCTGGCGACAAATACAACTATTGGATAGAGTTGACGAGTATAATTTTTAACCAGCTAATCGCTTAACCGGGTAAACTGGGAAGAGGTTGATGATATGGAAAAAATAACTCATCTGTTGCGGACACAGGCACAGATAAAAGAGGCAACTGGACAACCAGGTTCCAGGGCAATATTGAAGTCTTTGGGCAGATTGACTGGTAAGAGTTGCTCAAAATTGGCAGGATACATCAGGGTAGGGACTGTAGCGCTCACCAGTTGTGTTTGGCTGGCTTGGGGTAGCGACGCCATTGCCCAAATTATCCCCGATGAAACCTGGGGCGCTGAACAATCGATGCCTGCCTTTAATGCTCCCCTCCTTGACGGAACTCTAGCTGATGTTCTGATTAAGGCGGGAGCAAGGCGTGATTCTAACCTGTTCCACAGTTTTGAACAATTTGATATCGGGGAACTACAGCGTGTCTATTTTGATTCTCCCCAAGGCATTGAAAATATTTTTAGTCGGGTCAGGGGAAATGACGCCTCGGATATTCTGGGGACGCTGGGTGTCAATGGTGGGGCAAATCTGTTTTTCATTAATCCCAATGGGATTATTTTTGGCGAGAATGCTTCTCTGGATGTTCAGGGTTCATTTGTGGCAACCACAGCCAATGGGATTCAGTTTGGGGAGCAGGGATTTTTTAGTACCACACAGTCAGATGTTCCTTCGCCGTTACTGACAGTGAATCCGTCGGCGTTTCTGTTTAATCAAATCACGCCAGGGAGAATTGAATCGCGTTCAATAAAAGAAGTAGGATTTGACCCATCCGGCTTTCCTCTATTTGGTTTGCAAGTTCCTGATGGTCAGAGTCTGCTGCTGGTGGGCGGAGATATCCTGATTGATGGAGGAGGGATAGGCGGAGGATTGGCTGCAGTAGAAGGTCGAGTGGAATTAGCTGCTGTAGCTGGTTCAGGGACAGTTGGACTGAGTGTGGATGGTAGTACCCTCTCATTGAATGTTCCCCCAGAAATACCGCGAGCCGATATAGCGTTGACCAATGGCGCTTTTGTCACTACGGCGAGTGAAGGTGGGGGTGATATTCAAGTCTGGGGCAAGGAAATTACCCTAACTGACTTTTCTCAACTTTTCTCCGGTTCTGTTGGTGCAGGTAAGGGCGGAAATATTGTGGTGAATGCCTCCGAATTGGTGGAAGCTCGTGATTTTGGTAGTGGCTTTTTTGCAGACAGCAATGCAGCCGGAGACGGAGGAGATGTGACAGTTACGACACCCGTGCTACAGCTAAGGGATGGGGCACAGATTGTCACCGCTACTCGTGGTACAGGTAATGCGGGTAATATAGTAGTGAATGCCTCGGAGTCGGTACAAGTCAGTGGGGGCGTTATATTTGATGGTATGCGACGTTCCAGTGGTCTGAGAACGGATGCTCTGTTCGGCGAGGGGAATGGAGGAGATATAACAATTAACACGCCTGTACTTGAGATGAAAGACGGCGCTGTAATTGCTAGTAGCAGTTCCCGTGACAGCACAGGTAATGGTGGAGATATAACTGTCGTTGCCTTGGAGTCGGTGCAACTGATGGGTGAGAGCCGTTTAACGTCCCAAACAGCAGGGGAAGGCGATGCGGGTAATCTGAGAATTGATACGCCCTTACTGATGGTGCAAAATCAGGCACAAATTACAGCAGATACCATTAGGAGGGGAAAGGCGGGAATAATAGAAATTAACGCCGCCGGAATTGAGTCGTATTCCTATCCTAATTTTGTTAGAACTTGACCCGTCTCAGGGATTGGTAGAATTGCCCGTAGAACTTGTTGACGTGACGCGGCTAGTTGAACAAAGTCTTTGTGCGGCTGCACAGGGAAGTGAATTTATCGTAACTGGGCGCGGTGGCTTGCCTAAGCCTCCAAATCAGATGCTTGATGCTGAGGCGATTTGGGAAGATTGGCGGATAACTACTGTGGGGGAATCAACGGAGGTGCAGCAATCTAACCAGAACAGCCGCCAAGAAGTTACAGGGAATAACCCGAAGAAATTTGTCGAAGCTCAAGGTTGGTTTAAAGATGCCAATGGTACGATTATTCTCACCGCAGAACCAACGGTTGTGACACCCCACGCAACGGGTTTTCCATCGTTCACCTGTCAATAGTTAAACAGTTTGTGAAACCTTACAGAAATCGAATGTCGTTGAATTAAGCGAGGTTCGTAGTTGCGCTGTCTTCGCTATGAACGTCGGCTATTTACTAAAGGCTTGTAGTAAGCGCTGAAGCGCTTGTGGCACTAAAGTGCCTACTACAAACATAAATCCAAAAGGTTTAATGATATGAAACGCCTAGTATCCTTATCTGTAAATAAAATATCAAAGGTCTGTGTTCCTCGGAAGTTTAATGGGTTAGCCAAATGGGTAAATTTACGCTTTTCTGTATTGGCGCGATCGCTCAGGCTTGTAGTCAGCGCTTCAGCGCTTATGGCACTAAAGTGCCTACTACGAACGGCGCGATCGCTCCTGTTGGCTCTGTTGGGGTTAAGCTTAAGTCTGGGTATCCATACAGTACCCCAGGTAAGGGCAGAACTCCCTGCTAGCACAGAGACTCCAGCCTTAGTCCAAATCGGCAAAAATCACTACGATATTGGACAATTTACCGAAGCCGTACAGGTTTTGCAACAAGCGGCACAGGGGTACGCCGAGACTGGGAATACTCTCCAGCAAGCCCAAATATTAAGCCTCTTGTCCTTAACTTATCAGAAACTCGGACAGTGGCAAGCTGCTGAACAAGCGATTCAAACCAGTTTGTCTTTACTCGAAACTGTACCTCAAGCCAACCCAAGGGTTCGCGCTCAAGTCTTCAATGCTCAAGGGCGGCTACAATTAGCTACAGGCAACGCTGAAGCGGCTTTAGCCACCTGGGAAAAGGCAGAAACTCTCTATCAGCAAGCGGGTGATCCTGTAGGGGCAATTGGTAGCCAAATTAATCAAACCGAGGCAATGCAATCCTTGGGATTGTATCGGCGCACACAACAGCTTTATCAGCGGTTAGAACAAGCTCTTTTCGGGTTAGAGGATTCACCCGTTAAGGTGGCTGGGTTGCAAAATTTCGGGACTGTTTTGCGACAAGGGGGGGATTTAGAAAAATCTCAGGACATTCTCAGCCAAAGTTTAGCCTTAACTCAAGCCTTAGGTTTACCGCAACAGGAAAGTCAGACATTGCTGAGTTTAGGCAATACAGAGCAAACCTTAGCCCAACGCGCTAAAGTGTTTGAAAATTCCTCAGACAAAGACTATATTCAAGCTGCCCTGACTCACTACCAACAGGCGGCAATGAAAGCCACGATTCCTTTAACCCGAATTCAAGCTAAACTTAATCAATTGAATTTATTGATTGAGACTGAATCTCTATCACCGGATCAAGAGTTTTTGTCTTCAATATCAACCGGATTATTAACTTTACCTGCTAGTCGGGCTTCTGTTTATGCTCATGTTAATTTTGCTGAAAGTTTGCTCCAGATGCCAGAGTTAATGGCACAGGGGCAACGCATGAATGATATTGCAGCAATCTTAACGACAGCGATTCAACAGGCTGAAGGTTTAGCAGACCAACGGGCGATATCGTATAGTTTGGGTAGTTTAGGTAAGCTCTATGAAAAAACCAAAGACTGGACAAATGCCAAAAATGTGACCGAAAAGGCACTCCTGATTGCTCAACAGATGAATGCAGCTGATATCGCCTATCAATGGCAATGGCAAATGGGGCGATTACTGCAAGCCCAAGCCCAAGATAATTCTCCAAATCGGCTTGTCAATTCAGACGCGATCGCATATTACAATGAAGCCGTTAAGACACTCAACAATTTACGCGGTGATTTAGTCGCCCTCAATCCCGAAATTCAGTTTTCTTTCCGAGAAACCGTCGAACCTGTTTATCGTGAATTCGTCGATTTACTTCTGCGTTCCCCCACTCCCAATAAAGCCAATCTGATTCAAGCCCGCAATATCATGGAAGCCTTGCAATTGGCTGAACTGGATAACTTCTTTCGCGATGCTTGTGCCACACCAGAAGCCGTGAATATTGATAACGTTGATCCCCAAGCGGCGATCATTTATCCAATTATATTACCCAATCGCTTGGAGATCATTCTCAAATTACCTGGACAAAATAACCTGCGCCACTATGCCCATCAAGGCGTCTCTGAACTTCAAGTTGATCAAGCCGTGGAAAAATTGCGAGAGGATTTAACCAAACGTAGTACGAGCATCAGTAAAATTAAACAGGATGCGGCACAACTTTACGATTGGTTAATTCGCCCCTTTGAAGCCGATTTAGATCCCGCAAACTTAGATAACCCCACCGTTAAAACTTTAGTATTTGTCCTCGATAGTTCCTTACGCAATATTCCCCCCTCGACTCTCTATGACGGAGAGAAGTATTTAGTGGAGCGGTATGCAGTGGCGTTGACTCCCGGTTTACAACTCCTAGAACCCAAACCCCTCAACCGCGAAAATTTCCGAGGGTTGATTGCTGGAACGACAAATGCACCCAGCTTTGAGCAAGAAGGATTTTCTACCCTAGACAATGTAGCCGATGAGTTAGCCGGAATCCGAAACCAACTCAACCTAAGTCAAAGCCTAGAGAATCAGGATTTTATACAAGATAATATCCGCAATCAGATTAATATGGAACCCTTTAATCTGGTACACATTGCCACCCATGGCAAATTTAGTTCTAATCCCCAACAAACCTTCCTCTTAGACTGGAGTGGGCGGATTAATGTTCAGGATTTAGATAGTTTATTACGCACCAATGAACCCAATCGTACTACCGCTATTGAATTACTGGTATTAAGTGCTTGCGAAACAGCCGCTGGAGATAAGCGTGCAGCGTTAGGATTAGCCGGAATTGCCGTGCGAGCGGGTGCCCGCAGCACATTGGCGACATTGTGGCAAGTCAACGATGCATCCACCGCAGAATTTATGCAACGGTTTTATCAACAGTTAAAAGAGCCTCAACTGAGTAAAGCTGAAGCTCTGCGGAAAACTCAAATTGCTTTCTTAACCGAGTATCCAGATGATCCGGATAAAGATTACCTACGCCCCTATCATTGGGCACCCTTTATTCTGATTGGGAATTGGTTATAACATTAGTTGGTATAATACTGCCAACCAGGGGTTCTTGCTCAATGGCTTTTAAGCCAATTCGATTATCTCCCAAGAGTTCTAGCCAGATACTTTCTAATGTTGAATTTTGGGGATACTCTAAACGTAATTGAGCAAACTCTGTCATCATGTCATACCAAATGTCATGCTTGGCATAAGCCGCAACTCGTTCTAGGGGATTTTTTGCTCGATTTAATTCGGCTTCAAGTTCAGGAGATTTGGAAACTCGTCGCACCAATCCTGTCAGCGAGGCTGGAGCCAGTTGAGTCACTAATTCCTCGGATTCGGCTACAGAAGTACAACTTATTTCAAAATACCAGCGATAGGTTTTACCTGTTTCTAACGCCTTTTCAGTTGGAGGCACGGTTACACTGACAATTCCTGGTGTGGCTGGTAGTTGAAAGGTGGTGCGATAAACATCATGTTCCCCGTATTGGAGAGAAAATTCTCCAGACGATACTTTTTCTGAACCGTAGGGGACATAAACCCAAAAAGTGGGATGTTTACTCACGGTTAACTGAAAGTTATTACCACCTGCCATGCGCGTCAGGAGACGATCTCCTTCCTTGTATGCACATCCACCACGGGTACCCGTTCCATTGTCAGTTGTAGGAGTACCATTACCATCATCACCGGGTAAATTGGGCAGGAGAGAGGGAATTGATATTGGCTCAAAAATAGTATTCGACGACTCAACCTGTGCCGTCGCTGGGGAAAGAGTAGTCATTAGACTAAGGATAATACCTATTGCTAGTACGGGTTGGCATCGAGGGATAAGCCTAAATTGGAAAATGTTCATGTCTCTGTTTGTAACGATACTAGAGGATAGAACGTGGTTTTATTATCGGTAGGGCAGTTATTTGAGTAGGAAAGCCGGGAATAATTTAAGGGGCTTTACTGGAACTCCTCACCCAGACAATATTTTTGCCGCAATATTTAATTATAGATGCACCCGTCACGTTTTCTGGGGTAATTTCCCTATTCTAAATACACTAAATAGTTACTCCAAAGATGATATAAGGGAAGATGGGAAGTTGAACCGCCAAATAAATTGGGTTCAAACAATTGATAAAGATAAAGAGACATCGGGATGACAATATCTGTGATTGAAACTTCCTCTTCTGGTTCATTTTGATTTTCCTGATTGAAAAATGTGAGAATACTATTTCTGGAATTATCTGATTCTGGACGCCAACTTAGTCCATTATTAGAAGAGCAGCGAGGGCATTCAGGATCTGGAAGAGGACTACAAAGACGAGGATTCAAACTACATAGAAAGGGAAAAAATTGAGAGCGATAAAATTGAGAGCGAGAAGATTGAGAGCGAGAAGATTGACTAAAACTATTTAGCAAAAATCCTGAATACGCCGGATATAACAGTAAAGAAGTATCAGGAGTGTATGAATCCCAAATGCTAAGTCTCATCTGTGTACCAATGCTCCTAGTTAGTATTTAGGAAGGGGTGGCTGCGTGAATTAGTTTTCTTTGCCTTCCCTTTTCGATTCTCAGTATCGGTGACAATTACCCCAAAGAGTTGAGGAAAATTCAGGACTTGAAAACTCAGGAAAATTGAGGGGGTTCAGGAAAGTTGAGGTTTATTTCCGTAAATATTAGCAATTATTTTATCGTACTTGTATCCTTATAATCATTAAAATTTATAACTCAGTGTAACGATTAGCTTAATGGCAACAAACGCGATCGCTATCCTACCCCACAATTCTTGCAAACCTTGATACGAAAAAGCTTGAGCCATTCCCACAAACTAACTGAACCCTAATTGTATCAAATATTACCTTTCAAATTCTGTCAGTGCTTCCCTGATAATTGTATCAATATGTAAAAAATATAGTCAATTTGCTATGGTTGAACTAGAAACTATCTATGACTCTATTATGGCAGGCAGAGTCTCGCCAACGGCATTCCCAGCCAAACCCCTATATTCTTAACCCAACACAGTTAGAATCATTCACGCCCGACTACTATGTAGAACGCTCTCCCTGGGAAAGCACTTGTTATCAAACCCTCTTACAACCGGGAACCCTGGTGCGGATTAAAGCACCCAGTTTAATGGGTAAAACCTTACTCGTAAATCGGGTATTAGCTAAATTAGCCACTCAAGGCTACCGTACCGCGAGTTTAAGCTTTAAACTAGCCGATAGTCAGAGTCATTTCACTCATCTGGATAAATTTTTACGGTGGTTTTGTATTAATCTCACTCGCGAACTCGGCTTAGCCAATGCCTTAGACGATTATTGGGATGAAGAGGATATGGGTTCTAAGGTCAGTTGTACTACCTATTTTGAAGACTATCTCTTAGCCTCCACGAATAGTCCCATTGCCTTGTGCTTAGATGATGTACATTTACTCTTCCCGTATCCCGAAATTTATGAAGACTTTTTCGGACTCTTGCGCTCCTGGTATGAAAAAGCCAGAAGTCGCCAACGGTGGAAACTATTGCGGTTAATTATCGTCCATTCAACTGATGTTTATATTCGCCTCAACATTAATCAATCACCATTTAATGTTGGGTTACCCATTGAACTTGCTGATTTTACCTTAGAGCAGATACAAGAGTTTGCCAAAAAATATGGACTCAATCCTGATCTGAGTTATCTTCAACCCTTAATCAACATGATTGGAGGACATCCCTATTTAGTCGAACGCGCCTTTACCTACCTAAAAAATGACCCCAATATGCCCCTCGATCAACTCTTAGCCACCGCACCTACAGACGCTGGAATTTATGCCAGTCATTTGCGAGAAAATTGGTTTTATCTGCAATCTCATCCTCAACTCGCAGAGGCGTTTAAAACCGTTGTTACCACGACAAACCCTATACAACTTGAACCCATGCAAGCCTATCAACTTCATAGTATAGGATTAATCAAACGGTCGGGCAATCAAGTCGAACCCCGCTGTGATTTATATCGTCAATATTTCTGCAATCATTAAGGAGTGAATACCTAATGAGAGCTGATGAACTCAACGGGGCTGATCGGTATCATCTTGGCGGAAGCTTACCCGCTGATGCACCGACGTATGTAGTCAGAAAAGCAGATTCTGAACTCTATAACGGTTTACTAGCCGGGGAATATTGCTATGTCCTTAATTCTCGGCAAATGGGAAAATCCTCCCTGCGAATCCGTACCATGTGCAAACTCAAAGCCCAAGGAATTGCCTGTGCCGAAATTGAACTGAATGGTATTGGGAGTCAACAGATTAGCGCCCAGCAATGGTACGGTGGGATTATCCAAGAATTAATTAGTGGTTTCGATTTACAAGTGAATCGACGTAACTGGTTACGAGAATATGAGGATCTCTCGCCAGTACAGCGTTTGGGCAAATTTTTAGAAACAGTATTGTTAAAACAGATTACTCAAAACATCGTTATTTTTATCGATGAAATTGATAGTGTTTTGGGATTGAGTTTTCCGGCTGATGATTTTTTTGTACTGATCCGTAATTGTTATGACAGACGGGCAACCAAATCTGACTACAAACGCCTTACTTTTGCCTTATTGGGAGTAGCTACACCATCGGATTTAATTCAAGATAAATATGCAACCCCATTTAACATTGGTCGGGCAATTGAATTGAAAGGGTTTCAAGTTCACGAAAGCGCGGCTTTAATTCAAGGGTTAGTCGGACGAGTGAGCTGTCCCCAAGCTGTATTAAGCGAGGTATTGTATTGGACAGGGGGTCAGCCGTTTCTCACCCAGAAATTATGTTGGCTTCTGGTGAATCGTTGTAATCAGGAACAGAATGGACTCTGTATTATTCCTGAGAATGAAGCCCCGCGATGGGTGAAACAGTTTGTGCAAACGCAAATTATTGAAAATTGGGAAGCCCAAGATGAACCGGAACATCTGAGAACGATTCGCGATCGCCTGCTGGGACAACTTCACTGTTGTCAACGATCCCTCCAGATTTATCGAATCATTTTAGAACAGGGAAGTGTTGAGGCAAAAAATAGTCCTGAACATATCGAATTGCGGCTATCGGGATTAGTGAATAAGCACCAGGGTAACTTAGTGGTTTATAACCCGATCTATCAAACCGTTTTTAATCTAGATTGGATTGAAAAATATTGTCCCAAGGAACGGATTCTTGCCGTCGTCTTTACCGATGTGGAATCATTCTCGACAAAAATGGCAGCCGATGAGAAGCATACCATGGGACTGCTCCAAAGGGATTTTCAGCTTATCAGGGAATGCTGTGAGCAGTTTTCCGGCGAGGTACTCAAAGGGTTGGGAGATGGGTTGTTGATGCGCTTTGAAACTGCACAAAAGGCTGTTGATTGCGCGATCGCGATCCAAAATTCCCTCAAAACCGCTGCGGCGAATTTGCCCAAGCGTGACATTCTCCGCCATCGAATTGGTATCCATCTGGGGGAAGTGTTTTTCTTCCAAAATGATTTCGGTGTTTCACCCTCCCGTAATTTTATCAACGCCTATCAGGATGATGTGATGGGTAATGTGGTGAATGTGGCGGCGCGGCTGCAAACTGAAGCACCTGCGGGGGGAATTTTTCTTTCCCAAACCGTATACGAAGCCGTTAAAGATCATCTCAATGAAGTGAAGGAGCAGCAACAGCTTCAGATTATGAAAGCTGGAGAGCGCTTGTTAAAGAATATTCCCCAACCTGTCGCTGTTTATATTATTACTCTTGATCCGTACCTGCAACCCTGGTGGTGGAATATAATCATCGTCTTGATCACAGCCGCGATCGCGACAGGTATGGTTTTCGGGGTGCGATCGCGCGGTTGGTTGGAATCCTGGGAACTCAGCGTATTCGATCACCTGATGCGGCTGCAACCCCATGAAGGACCCGATGAACGACTCTTAATTGTAGAGATTACCGAAAAAGACGTTCAGGCTCAACCCTCAGCCGAACGAGTTGGCTCATCTCTATCTGATCGAGCCTTTGCTCAACTCTTAGCCAAATTAGAGTCTTATCAACCCCAAACCATTGGCTTAGATATTTATCGCGATCGCCCTGTAGACGAAAACTATCCAGAGTTAGCCCAAGCCATGAAAAAGAGCGATCGCTTGTTTACCATCTGCCATTACGGGAATCCTGGAGTTTTACCGCCACCGGAAGTGTCAGCGGAACGACAAGGGTTTAATAATGTTGTCCTCGATACAGATGAAATTCTGCGTCGTCATCTTATCGCCGTTTCTGACCCCTTACCCTGTCAAAATCAATACGCTTTTAGTATACAGATTGCCGCTCATTATCTAAAGAGCCAAGGAATTAAACCGCAACTGAATCCCGAAGGTTACCTCCAGTTTGGCTCAACGGTATTTAAAACTCTAGAAAAAAACACAGGTGGCTATTCTAATATTGATTCGAGTGGTCACCAAATCTTACTCAATTACCGCGCCACTCCCCAGATTGCTGAGAAAATTACGCTCACAGATGTTCTGAATGGTCAACTCAATCCTAAGCGAGTAAAAAATCGTATTGTTCTGATTGGCACCACCGCTCCCAGTTTTAATGATCATCGTTGGCGTACTCCCTCTAGTGGAGGACAGAATACCGTTCAAACCCTGACCGGGATTGAAATTCAGGCGCAGATGGTCAGTCAAATTCTCAGTGCTGTTTTAGATCATCGACCCCTGATGTGGTGGTGGTCCCAACCCATTGAGATCCTCTGGATTGGCGGCTGGTCTTTAGTTGGAGGAATACTCGCCCACAATTCTTGTTCACTATTAGGTTTTCTGAGCCGAGGCGGAGTCGCTACAGGTATTTTATACGGAAGCGGGTGGGTTCTTTTCCTGCAAGGGGGTTGGATACCGATAGTTCCCGCCGCTTTAGCCTTGGTCATGACTGGAGGTATACTGATTGTTTTCGGGAGTATGTCAGGGAAAGCACGCAATATTCCAGCTAACCGGATAAGTTGGGTTTCGTTTCTCAACCCAACCTACTTGCGTTGACATGCACCCTTGTTTTCTCTGAGTTGAAATCTCCATTTTATGACTGATTAGTTTTTTGGTAGGGTGGGGAAGAACCCGCCGGACATTGAATAGTATTCTCCACTACTTCAGGTTGAGGGGGAGGCGTTTGTGACGGTTGATTCGTCTGGCAAATTTGATCAATCGCCGATTCCCCAATCACAAACACCGCCCCGGTATAACTCTTTAAATCCGGCTTCTTCGCTTGAGCCGTAACCAGGGCTTGCTGTTGATTCGCTGAGACAATCTGATACTCATAAGATTCAGGCTGCGATTGCAAAGGAATTGCCAACTCCTCTAAGCTTGAGGCAAATTGTTCGTGTTGTAAATAGAAAATTTGTTGGCTTTTATTCACCGAATTAATAAAGGATTTGGCTTCTAATTCTCCCGCTAAATCAATTGGTGGCAATGGTGAAGGAGTCAGGAGAGTGTGGGTAGGTAAAATCGGTTGAGGTTCATTTAGAGACAGAGAAGATTTTGCCGTGTTTTGATTTTCTGGGACGGGTGAGTCGCTATTTTTTGGGGTTTCTGTGGGCTTAGAAGACACCTGATTAGAAAGCGGGCGCTGTTGCCAATACCAATACAGAGAAGTCACCGCCCCCCCAAAAATAAGTAAGACAACTCCTGCTACCCATTTCACTTTTCGCCCTTTCAGCAGCTTGAGCCAATTCAACTGAATCGGTGTTTTCCTTAGGGGGGATGATTTAGAGGGATTGGACCTTGAAGCGACTGCTCTGCCTTGATTCGTATCCGATTCATCCCTTATAATCTGCGTTGGTGCGTCCGGAGCATAATCCCATCGCGCCGTAGAATCTTGGCTATAACTATTTGTCCTTGATGGGGGATAGTTGACCGCTGAATTCCGAGAACGTTTCCCAGATGTCGCCGCCGAATTTTCTCCTGTTCCGGTCAAGGATTTTGCCGGATTCCTCATTCCCGACTTGCTTATTTTTCCGGTTGTTTTATCCAACATCTTGGTTGGCATCTGGGTCAATTTTTGTCCTTTGGTTCTCGCCCCTTGAATAGACATTCCTTTCCCAGGAGAGGATGTGATAATACCCGAATTGTAATGAGCTAGATTTTTCAGATCAGCTAAGACTGCTGTGACGGATTGGTAACGCTGACGGAAGTCATAGCGCACCATTTTATCGATAACATAACCCAGACCTGGGCTAATATTCAGTTGATCGCGCCAGAGAAATTCACTGGTTTCAGGGTCTTGTTGTAGTTCTTTTGGGTGTAACCCGGTCAAAGCTTGGATACCAATCATCCCCACCCCATAGATATCACTGCTAAAGCGCGGTTTTCCGGCTAATTGTTCGTTAGGCATATAGCCGGCTGAACCAATGGCAATCGTCAGCGCCGTTGGTTCCTTGGTTTCGACGGGTTGAGTACTGATTTGTTTAACCGCGCCAAAATCAATTAAAACAATTTTATGATCGGATTTGCGTTTGATGATATTCGCAGGCTTGAGATCCCGGTGAATAACTTGATGCTGATGAACAAACTCCAGAGGTTTTAAAATTTCTTGTAATAGTCGAATAACAATTGCCTCTCTCAACGGCTTACCGAGGGGTAAAAGTTTAGATAGACTATCACCTTCGATAAATTCCTGGACTAAATAAAATTCTTGATTTTCTTCAAAGTGAGCGAACAGTCGGGGAATTTGCTCATGGTTTCCTAATTTGTACAGAACCTCGGCTTCGGTATTGAATAAACGTCTTGCTGTCTGCAACATCCCCGGATCAGTGGTTTTTGGCTTCAGTTGCTTGACAACACACCAAGGATAACCGGGTAATTGTCTATCTTCTGCGAGAAAGGTGGTTCCAAACCCACCCGCCCCAAGCTGACGGATAACGCGGTAGCGCCCACTAAGTGTAATATCGGTCATGAGAGTTGTATCTAGGTTGTCAGCGTAAGCCATCTGATCAAACGAGACTGCAAATTGTACATTAGCCTAACTTCATTGTCCCTGCTAATCCGGCAATGTAACAATCAATCTGTGATAAGTGCATCAGGAATTACTCTATGGCATCCTCGCACCCAGAATCGGTTATAGCGCTTGGCGAGCAAGGCGATGAGCGCTTCCTTTCTTAAATTGGATTCGATAGATAGTATTGCACCCCTCCTTTTTCAGGATAATCGCAATCGGGCTACAGTTGAAAGGTTTACTCTATCACGAGGTCTATCAGGAGTCCCCAATCGGGTATTCACAGTTTGACCGATCTAGTTAGTGATTGGTTTGAGTTGAGAATAGAGCAAAATCTGAATAGGATAGACATACTAACAGATTGCCCACTCTAATCCAGTCACTCAATTGTAAAGGAATAATTTATGGCTTACTTCTGGTATAAGGCGTTTCACCTAATTGGCGTTGTTGTCTGGTTTGCTGGGTTATTCTACCTCGTGCGTCTTTTTGTCTATCACGCAGAAGCCTCACAGGAAGCGGAACCCGCGCAAACGATTCTGAAAAATCAATACCAACTCATGGAGAAACGTCTCTACAACATCATTACCACACCGGGAATGATTGTGACTGTCGCCATGGCAATTGGTTTACTCACCACTGAGCCAGAGGTTTTAAAATCCGGTTGGATGCACGCTAAGTTGGGGTTTGTCGTGGTGTTGCTGGCTTATCATTTTTACTGCGGTCGGTTGATGCGACGGTTAGCATCTGGAGAATGTCAATGGACCAGTCAACAGTTTCGCGCACTCAATGAAGCCCCCACTGTCCTACTCGTCGCGATTGTTTTACTTGCCGTGTTTAAGAATAGTTTACCCACAGATATCACGGCTTGGGGAATCTTTGCCCTGATTATTGCTATGGCAGCATCGATTCAACTCTATGCTAAAAAACGGAAGCGGGATAAGGAAAAAAGTCTGGCAGAAGCGTCCCCAGCAACCAGTGAGGAGATGAGCGAACAGGTATCTGCCTAAGGACAAATGAACTGTGGTAGAGACGTTCCGGCTGAACGTCTCTTCTGGTTAAGAAGAGTAAACTTTGGGATTAACATTTCCTTATCTTTTGTGGAAAACTAAGTGGTTTCTGTGGAAAAGTGGCAATATCTGTGGAAAAGTCAGGCTTTTTCCAGGGGGTATGAGTGATTAAAAGGTAATCTGATCCGACTCATAAGCTGGGGGTTCAACATGAATCAACACTCGCACCGGATGAAAGCGTTCTTCTAATCGATCCTCCACGGCTTCGGTAATTTGGTGGGCGGTTTCCACGTCTTTGGCATCAACAATCAGATGCATTTCCAGAAAGACTTGACGCCCCAAAACGCCACGAGAGGCGATATCGTGGCAGTTGATTACTCCAGGAACTTGCATAACAATGACTTGAATCGCTTCAGGTGCGATCGCGACTTCATCCACTAACCAGGGTAAGTTATCTTTTAACACCTCCCAACCACTGCGAAAGACTAACAGGGCGACAGGAAAGGCGAGAATCACATCTAGCCACTGGAGTTGGGGCAGATTCCATACTTCTCCTTGCCAGATGCCAATCAATCCTAGCAAAACCGTAATGGTTACCCACACATCACTCATCGTGTGTTGAGCATCCGCTATCAAAATCGCACTTCCCACCCGCTTCCCCACATTTCTTTCATAGAAGGTGACGAAAATATTCACGCCTAAGACAATCAGCAGTAACCACAACTCTGGTGCTGCAATCTTGATCGGCGTCAAACCGTTGACAATCCTCTCGATTGTGCCTTTGAGAATTTCAAAACAGGCGATGCCCAAAAACGCCGCAATCCCCAAAGCGCCCACCGCTTCAAACTTCTGATGACCATAGGGATGTTCGCGATCGGGGTGAGGAGACGAAAACCGATTCGCCACTAAGCCCAAAACATTATTGGCACTATCGGTGACACTGTGCAACGCATCAGCTTTTAAGCTCAAAGACCCTGTTAAAATGCCAACAACGGCTTTCAATGCCATCACGAATACATTCAACACCAGGGTAATCAGCAAAACCTTGCGAACTTCAGCACGTTTGTCGGCTGGCATTATGTTTGCCCCTAAATAACTAATTTCCCCTATCTTTAGTTTAGTCGGGAAAATGACTGAAACCCTTGTCCTTTAATGCTTTTAATTCTCTAAGCTGCCTAATTTTTTGTAGGCTTCTTGCGAGTTTTTCTAGGAAATGCGTGCCAAGACGCCTAATTCTTTGGTAGATTTTCGGAGGGACTTAGTTACCATCTTCTATCAGTAAGCGCTCATTATTAAGATTTATTGCTCATGGTTCCAGCTCAACTTACCCTCAATCTGGCTCAAGGGTCTGTATCGTTCAAATTTACGCCGGAAGCTGCCCAAAATTTACAAAAGGCACTTGCCCAACTTGTACAAACCTTAAAAGCTACGGCTCAAGCCCCAGGCAGTACCAGCAAGCCCAGTCCACAAAAACCGATAGAGTACCAATATACTGGGGATGTTTTCTTGGAAATTTTCTGCAATCCCAATATTTACCCCAGTCCCTTTGCGGCTAAAGTCCTAATTACACTGCGGGATGAACGCATCCGTTTGAGTACGGAAGCCGAACTGACTCGGGTGATTGAGGATGTCAATCAGTATCTAGAACAAGTTGGCTGACAATTGAAGGTAGGGCAGCTTTACAGAAGTGTAAAGTATTGTAAAATAAGCAAGGGGTTCAAAGACAAAATTATGAGTTCTAACAATATCCAAGACGTTTTACAAACTGGTTTCCGTGTATCGCTGGGGGCTACCACTTCCCTCATCGAAAGCCTCCAGGATCAGCAAAAGCGGGAAGAAAACCTGTCCCTGCTGAACTTAGACTTCAATCAACAGGTTGCTGAGTTGTCAAAAAAAGGCGAAAAAACCGAGCAAGAGGCTCAACGCTTGATTGAACAGATATTCAACCAAATGAACCAACCGACAGAATCAGCTACACCATCAACGCCCAGCGAAAGCGGTTCAACACCATCAACGGGAACCACATCTCGCAGTACCCAACAAGAACTTGAAGAACTGACGGTACAAATCGCCCTGATCCGAACCGAGTTAGAGCAGATGCGTAACCCTGACTAGAAAAAATAATACCGACTTGTGCCTCATCGTAGCCTCATCTTAATGGATAGGTTAACTGGGGTTAGAAGCTGTTTGTTAATTTCTGGACACATCTAGACATTTCTTCCCGTTTGGGTACTTTTCACCCATAGCTGTAGCCATCCTTTCGATGAATTGGTTTTTCGACATATTCTAGTTTGATGCCAATCCGTTTTTTACCAGTTGTCGGATAGATCTCACCTCTACCGTTGCTGTATGGGCAAAGTCGAGCAACATAAGTTCCTGTGTTCACACCTTTTGGGATGATCGTTTTCACGATGTCGCCAGTACAGAAGCCATGAATCGGACGCAATGGGCGATACTTGTGCGGATAACCTAGTCTATCGGTTTGGCATCGTTGCCGCCCACCCTGCCCCGTTGCTTTGACTTGCAGAATCTTATTGGTCAAAACTTTGAGCATTTCGGTTACACCAACACAAGCAGCATCTAACCAATGCGCTTTATCGAGTCCTAACCGAGTGCGGTTATATTTGGTTTGTCCACCTGTCCCGGTCGTCACGGGTAGTTTCATTGCCTTGAGCGTCTCGAATAACTTCGAGCGCGTTACGTTAACCGCAGCAGCATCTTTCAACGGTGCTTTGGCAAGTTTGAGAATGCGGTTCTCTAGTTCGGGTTTACCTTTGAGAAAGTCTTTCAGGTCTTTATTCCCTTTCTTTTGGTTGCACTTTTCACAGGCAAGACACAGGTTAGAAACACGGTCAGAACCGCCCTTGGCGCGTGAAATGATATGTTCGACTTGCAATGGAACGCCTTTTTTTGAGCAGTAAGTACACTTGCGTCCCCATTTTTCGAGAAGATACTCTCGTACCTCGAAACCAAAGAGAGTCCCTTGCTGGTATTGGACTCCTGAGATTTC
>NZ_JAVJZI010000248.1:0-21219 GCF_040223135.1 Coleofasciculus sp. G3-WIS-01 | reverse complement strand
TTAACACTTGTTCATCACCTCCTACACTATTTATACACCATTTTGTAGACTTAATCCGTAAACAGAAGGATAAATCCTTCAAGTCGCTTTCATCCACCGCTTAAAAGACGGTGGCTCTCAGCTTCTATGATGTTTTGGTAGGAATGTCAACTTAAGGCTTCTGAAGGGAAGCAAATAGTTGTTCATAGCGCTCAAGCGCTCGGTCAAAGGCATAATTTTCTTCGGCATACTTTCTGCCTTTGTCACCCAAAGCTTTGACTTTTTCCGGATGGAGATACAGATCCAAAATTTGGGCGGCTAAAGTTTTGGGATTTTCGGGTTCGACGATAATGCCACCGCCACTCCTGTGGATGGCACTGGCGGCTGTTCCCCCGGCTGGAACCGAAGCTAAGATGGCGCGACCGCTTGCCATCAATACAGGAATTTTTGAGGGCATATTAAAGTCAATAACGTTTTGCTTTTGCAGTACCAAACCCACATCGGCTGCGGCTAGCATTTCCGGGAGTTGTTCGCGAGGTTGAAACGGTAGCAGGAGTACATTGGTTGCTTTACAGGTTTGTTTGTAAAGCTGTAGTTGTTGCAAGGCTTTGGCTTGTGCTTTCCCCTGCGATCGCGCTTTCTCCTGGATCTCAACTTGCCATTCTACCAGCGCCCTCGCTTCTTCTTGCTGCAATCTCTCTAGAGCTTTCTCTTCTCCCACAATTACAATGGCAATATCGGGAATATGACGCAGGCGAACAGAAGCCTGAATAACAGTTTCTATGCCTTGACTGAGCGCTATATTGCCGGAATACATGACCACAAACTTCCCGTTGAGTCCATGCTCTTGACGAAATGCATTCGGTTCTTTAGGTAAAGGTTTGATGAAATCAACATTCACCCAATTCGGAATCAGCTCAATTTTGCTTTCATTGACTCCCTTATGCCGCAAGTTTTTAATAAACCCATCAGCAATAACACTGATTTTTGTCGCTGTCCGGTAGGCAAATTTTTCCAAAATAGAAAAGATGCGAATCAACTTGGGATTGGTAAGAATTTCCAAGTGTACAGCAGCATCTGGTAAAATATCCTGAAGATTGAGAACCACTGGAACACGGTGTAGCCATCCTAAAAGTGCTGCAGGTACAGCAACCGGCAGCGGTGGTGCCGTCAGGAAAATTATATCGGGTCGCCGTCCCTTTAGAGCATGGACAAAACTCGTCGCCACAAAGCTAACTTCCAATAACAATCGGTCAATTAAACTGGGTTCGGGGCGAATCCAGACATAACTGCGTTGAATAGCTACGCCTTTGATCACCTCTGTGCAGTATAATTTTCCTCTGTATTCTTCATACACTTCTTTTTGAGGATACCAAGGCATACCTGTAACTACCCGAACCTGATGTCCTCGTTTCACTAACCCCTCAGCAAGTTCGGTCATCAGTGGGGCAATGCCGATAGGTTCAGGAAAATAGTTGTAGGAATAAATCAGAATTCTCATAAATTTTTTTTAGGAAAGCAAGTGGGAAAGAACCCAGTTGGGACTAATTTTTTCGCCAAACTAGCCGAATGCCTATCAGTGGGAATATGCAACCTGGTGCTCAGGGCAGGTTGCACGGCTTAACGGCATCAGAAACACCATCATTGTAGAATCTACCTATTGTAGTTGCCTTTATCAGAATGCAGCATGGTACACATAAGTGCAATCAGCCTGTAGACTAAAGAAATTCACAGATTCATGGAGGCGGATCACGGGGGTGCATCTCAACTTTGTCGGTTGGGTTGAGGTACGTAGGCGTGACGCGCAGCGATAGCGACGTAAAGAGCGTCAGCCTTCTCAAAGAGTAACCCGAATGTTGGGTTAGCTTGAACATTTTGTGCTTTCACGCTCCATAGTCCCGTTCACGGCTGTTGGCTCACTGCTACGAGTCGTTTTCCCATATACAAACAATTGCGCTGGTCAGATAGGCGTTGGTAAGATAGTTCATCCGTGAATCGCTCCATCAAAATTAATCCTCTGCCTGTTTCCTCTAAAAGGTTACAGCCTTTGTGATGTAAAGCCTCCAGCTTAGAGAGCAAATCAAACGGTTCTCCGTAATCCCAAATCCGCATCTCCAAGCGGTCAGCAAATATCTTCAGTTCCAGCTCAATCGGGGTGGTTTGGGGTAAGTGGCGATGAGCGTGGTGAACCGCGTTGGCAAAGGCTTCGTCTAGTACCACTTGACAATCCCCACAAAATTGGTGAGGAAATTGGCGGGAAGCTAACTGATCAAACCAGGTGAGAATTTCAGCAACAGCATTGATGTCTGTGGCTACCTTGAGATGCGATTGTTTAAGGGGTTTGTCCTTGTGCATCAATCGATTGCCCGTCCAATTTTGTTAAGCCGCGCCACTATTTTTAGAAAACACAACTAAAATTGTTTTGATAATTAATTTGATATCATACATCAAGCTCCAGTTATGCTGGTAGCGTAAATCTAAGTCAATGATGTCCTTAAAATCGTGGATTTGATTTCGCCCATTGACCTGCCACTCCCCCGTCATACCAGGTTTGACATCTAAACGCTGCCATTCTGGTACATCATAGTAGTCTACTTCATCCGGTGTAGGGGGTCGAGTCCCGACCAAACTCATTTCCCCTTTCAAGACATTGACAAATTGAGGCAGTTCGTCAAGACTAGTTTTCCGTAAAAACCGACCCACTCGTGTCACTCTGGGATCAGGGGCATTTTCATCCAAAGGTTTAACTCTAATCTTGCCCTTACTGATATCTTGACTACCGATATACATAGAGCGGAACTTCCAAATCCGAAATTCTTTGCCCATCCACCCCTTACGAATCTGACTGAATAAGATGGGACCTGGCGTATCAAGTTTGATGGCAATAGCAATGGGAATAAAGACTAGCGCGGTAATTCCTAAGCCAACGATTGCTCCGACAATATCGAGTCCGCGTTTGATCCAAGAGCGGGTTGAAGGGTGAGTGGGTGGTAATGCTGTTAACTTAGTTGGTTCAGGCAACAGCTCCACTGTTAGAATTTGATCGAGTCCTACCATTTTCAAAATGGCTATAACCGGAGTGCCAACATTGGTAAGTACCAGTTCCACATCCTTACTGGTCGCATTTTTGTAATTGTTCACCAACGCCCCAATCCCACAGCTATCGATAAAGGTCGTTTGACGAAAGTCTAAAATAATTTTTTGCGGCAGGGGGTGGTTGTGCAAAATTCGCTGGCAGGTTTCTTTGAAAGCCACAGCTTCAAGCACACTCAGGCGAGCCGGAAGTTGCATAACGGGAGTTTCATGCAATAGTATTACTTTAAAATCAGCTTCGGACATAGAGTCACTCATAACGACCTGTATTGTTGGTATTCACCTGTGTTTCTGACCAATATTGTGTCGTACAATTGCCAACTTAACCAAAAACTCACTTGAACTTACCGATTAATGTTAAAAAATGTCAGCTAAGACTGGACTCACCGCACGGCTCATTGAACTGTTCTCTGCCATTCAAGGTGAAGGACTAAATGTTGGTACCCGCCAATTATTCATCCGTTTGGCAATGTGTGATTTGCGCTGCCATTTTTGCGATAGTCAGAATACCTGGACAGCTCCCGGTTTGTCTTACGTGGAGCAAACCCCTGGAAATCGGGATTTTGAAGCTCATCCTAACCCTGTAACCGGCGATCAGTTACTGGCATGGGTTGAGCGGCAAAATTATCCAGGACTCCATGAAAGCATTAGCTTAACAGGTGGCGAACCCTTGTTGCAGGCTCCCTTTTTAAGAGAGTTCTTGCCCGTGGTGCGACACCGAACTGGGTTACCCATATACTTGGAAACCGGTGGACATCGCCCGGAGCAACTAGCCCAGATCTTACCCTATTTAGATTGTATCGGCATGGATATGAAGCTGCCGAGTGTAAGTGGGGAAGAGTGTTGGCAAGCCCATCGTCAGTTTCTACAGCTTTGTGGTGATGCAGACGTCGAAGTTTTTGTGAAGCTGATTATTGCTCAAGCCACGAACGCATCCGAACTGGAGTTAGCCGCCGAACTGGTTGCAGCCTGTAACCCCAGTATCCCTGTGTTTCTACAACCGGTAACGCCCCTAGCTACACCCCATCATGGACCAATGATTCCGCCAATGCCTACTCAGGTTTTAGAATGGCAAGCGTTGATGAAGCGCCATATCGGGATCGTGCGCGTTGTCCCCCAAACCCATAAGATGATCGGTCAGCTTTAGAGTTTGGGTTCTCGTTGGCTTTTCGCTTCGGCTTTGGCTTTAGCAGCACTTTTTTTCAGGGCGGCTAGGCGAGTTTCGTAGCGGCGACGTTGACGACGACTGGGTGTAACTTCAACTAATGTTTTTAAGGCACTGCCTAGACTCTTGTAGGCGTTGGGAAGAGTGTAACCAAAGCGAGTAGCTAGGGCGATCGCTTTTTCGTCTGCCTCAATTTCTGCCTTGAGGGTTTTCTCGCCGTTGTTTTTCTGATAGAGTCTCCACCCAGAAACACCACAGAGGGCTAGTGCCAACAGGAGCAGCAATCCATCTTGTACCCAAAGTTCCCCAACAGCCCCTCCCAAACCAATGGCTAGGGCTGCCATTTCCCAACCTTCTTTGGGGATGGTATCATTCTGAATTCGGGCAACTTCGTGCCAAAATAGGAGATTGCGCTGGTCAAGGGCAAACTGTTCCCATTTCACTAAATCAATTTGAACCTCCACTTCATCGCTACCGATTTCTTCGGTGCGTAACAAAGGAGGATTCACCTCCGTCGTTCCTTCCACCATGACCCAGCTTTGCAATTCTGGGGGGAGTAAGGTTTTCAGACGCCGAAGTTCACTCATCTCGGCTTTGGCAGAAGAGGTTGCATACGATGTCATAGATCTGCCTCCAGGAAACTTAAACCAATAAATAAGGGTATCATTTGGCAGTATAGCGAGATTAGCGCTCTGCCTTGTTTACACCTAGGTCTCAGGATTTAACTCAATAGGGCAAGGGATAGGGGAGTAGGGGGAGCCGGTAGAGACGTAAGGCGTGGAACTATGGCGAGAAAAAATTAAATTAGAACTCACTGCGAGCAGTTTTGGGACTTAACTTAACTGGAGATTAACGATAAAAAATAATGCGTCACCGTAGAGCCAGGTATGAGAAGACCCGGAGTTCACGCCTATCCCAAGCATCTCGTATTGCTGCTACCTTCCGGTTCTGACAAGGTTTGAGCGTTGGGATTGCATGAATCCGAGTCAGTTACTAGCATAACATCTTTAAACCACATTGATCAGTTCACGGAGATATTTTTTATTCAGCAATAATCCGCCATTCGTGAAGCTGGTATCTAACACAGTGATTTGCCACCAACGGATCTCGCTCAACGATCGCCTGTGCCTCTTTTGTGGAACTCGCCTCAAATAGGAGCATTCCGCCCCCTCGCTCAGCCCAGTAACCTGTTTTGGCTTTGTGTCCTTTGTCAATCAAGTCTTGAACATAGGCTTTATGCGCCGGAACATATTGGTCAAACGTCGGTTTATCGACGATGCCTTCTTCTATCTTGACGAACCAGGGCATTTGTTTTTTCCGATCAAAATCGCAGATAGTACATTATCTCAGATATCAGTTCCGGGGGAAGGGCAAGACGGCGCTGCAAGCCGGCTAAATTCCGATAGTTGCCCATCTCTTGCCGATTTTGCACGATCGCTCTGGCTAAAAACAAATCAACTCCGGGAATTCGGCTAAGTTGTTCCACGGATGCTGTATTAGCATGAATCGGCACAGGTGTTGCTGGACTTTCGGCATCATAGTAACAAAAGCTGAGAATCGGTTGTAACGGCTGCAACCGCCCAACAGGGATACTTAACGCCGCCGCAATATCCTCCAAACAGCAAAACTGTACACCACTCCTTGCCAATTCAACCAGCGATCGCGCTTGATGGATGGATATCCCCGGTAATCTCAGCCAATCATCTACTGTAGCTTGATTGACATCAATTTTAATTCCCAATGCCGCCGCCACCTCAATGTCTTGCGCCGATTGCAGCCGATAGTAAGGATCGCTGTGAATCCGCCCTTGGATTGAGCGCCAGGTTGGGTTTAATCGTTGTGTCGATAAAAGCCAGTCAAACAGTGCCATCTTCTTTTTAAGCGATACGATCCAGTAATTGGCGACGCTTTTGCTCAAACTCATATTCTGACATCAACCCCTCCTGACGCAACTTGTCGAGTTGTCGCAGCGCATCCGCGATCGCACCCACTTGCGCCGGATCAACCTCTGGGGTTTTACTTGGCGCTGATACCCCGGTTGGGATCAACTCCCCGTTAAAGTTTTGGTCGAATTGCTCCGAGTTTTGCAACAAATACCACACTCCTTCAATGGCACTCGCCACTCTGGGGATTGGCGTCCAAGATAGCAACAAATAAAAAATTCCCCACCAAGGTTGCCCCAGATAAAATTTATGGAGTCCCGCAATAGGTATCACTACCCCACTAAACGCTAGTAAGGAAGCGACTTTTCGACTTTTCGGCTTGCTTAACATAATGGTTTTAACAACAGACGAAAGGACACCGTTACTAATCCAGCAATAGGATGACCCTATTTCTATGATATTGAGATGCTCTGCCAAGGGCGGGTGCGAGTCAAGTGATCGGTTTGTAGCAAAATGTTATCTGTAAAACCCGCCCCTACACCCCGGCTCCCCCTGCTCACCTAAATACGGATAACCGAAGTTTCCTTTAAGTGCAACACTGCACTAGAATATGACTGGAAACGGCAAGTACAACCCACTCGGTTGATCGGGTAAGAGCTATGGGGTTTTTTGATTCAGAGATAGTCCAACAAGAAGCTAAACAACTGTTTGAAGATTATCAATCCCTTGTCCAATTGGGAGGCAGCTACGGCAAATTTGACCGAGAAGGGAAAAAAATTTTCATTGATCAGATGGAAGCGATGATGGAGCGCTATCGAATTTTCATGAAGCGCTTTGAGTTATCTGAGGATTTTATGGCTCAGATGACGGTTGAGCAACTTAATACCCAACTAGGTCAGTTCGGCATCACGCCTCAGCAAATGTTTGATCAAATGCAAATGACCTTAGAGCGCATGAAATCAGAACTGGAAAAACAATCTTAGGAATCGTAAAAAAATTACTCCCTCAAATCTGGTTATGGGTTGCGTCGTCTTTGGTCATTGGTCATTTGTTTTTGGACGTCCCCTTAGGGAATAGGCTTGAGCCACTTGTACCGCACATCTGAGGCTTCTACCCGATAAGGTAAAGCTGAATTCTTGCTTGAATGGAATGTTGGGCAGCTTAATCGCTGCTCAAATCGCGGTACTTTGGGAAATGAAGATACCCACTCGTTCAGATTCATGACATGGACAAGCGGAATAACCAAAAGTTTGTCAATATTCCTCAATACAACCTTTTTGCGGTGCAAGCATAGTTTGGCAAAAATGCTGCAACAGGATTATGGGCGAATTGTCACAGTGGGATCGCGGTGTGCTGTGTAACCTGTGGGACAATTAGCATCCCACTGTGCTGCCAAAGCTGGAGCCGTCGCCCTGACTCAAGCGATCGCGGATGAAACCAAAGGTACGAATATCACCGCCAATATTGTACTTCCTAGGGTGATTGACAAGCCGACTAATCGTCAAGGGATGGGGAAATAGAACGCCAATCAGTGGGTGAAACCCTAATCTCTAGCTCAGGTGATCTGTTTCTTAGCTTCAGAAGCAGCGCACGATGTTCACGGTGCATCAGTTCCTGTGTATGGCAGTATTTAATAGACGAAAGGAAACACTTAACAGGGAATAATGGGCATCCAATAAGTCATTGGTCAACTAGTCTGTGATAAGAAACACAAATAACTAATGACTCAATAAATATTTTATATCGCTCAAATATTGGTAGTTATATATACTAGATTCTTTATCGATTGGAGTTAAAAAACTACGATGACTTCCCTGATCTCTAAAAAAATATGTATGCTGGGCGATTTTAGTGTGGGTAAAACCAGCTTGATTCGTCGCTTTGTGGAACGGCAGTTTAGCGATAAGTATCTGTCAACCGTTGGTGTAAAGATTTCCCGAAAAACCGTTGACGTGCAAGCCGCGATGCCCAAAAACGCGCTCCAGGTACAAATGCTAATTTGGGATTTGGAGGGAAATACTAAATTTAAAACGGTAACACCGATGTACCTGCAAGGAGCAAGCAGTGCGGTAATTGTGGCTGATGTCAGTCGCCAAGTTACAATCGATCATGTTTCTGATCACTTACAGGCATTTTTATCTGTAAATCCCAAAGGATTTGGCATCGTCGCCTTAAATAAAGCGGATCTTCTTACTGAAGAACAACAGCAAGACTTCATGGAAAAGTGCCACTTGAATTATCCGAATAGAATAGTTGCTGTCTATCCCACATCGGCTAAAACGGGAGTAAATGTTGATGATATTTTTTTAAAGCTGGCTCAGCGAATGGTTGGATGAGGTGGATGCAATCGGGTGTATTACAAAATGGCTGGCTGTGTAACAACAAAATACATTAAATGAGGTAAGTTGATATTTACTTCTTGCCAAATAAATATAAGAATAAATAAGTCATTTATAGTAGGGGAAGTCGGTACATCCTGATTACTTGACAATGATTTTTATTATCAAAATATATACTTTACAAAAAGTTATACTTGATATCAGTGATTGTTTAAGGCTAAAATAAATCTTAATATATTAGTCCAACGAGGCAGTATAAAGTTAAATGCATCCTCTTTTTCAAAAATTATTACTTTCTCGGCATATAGAATACTTAGCCGTGGATGAATCATTCAATATAGTAGAACTATCCGATAAAATCGCTCAGTTTGCTGATAGTCCTCAGGATGTGAGTCGAGGTAAGGATGTCCGTCTGAGCTTTCCTGAAATTGTTGGGATGGAAGAGATTTTAATCAATATCCTTCAGGGGCAACAGTTAAACTTTGATTTAAAAGGAATTGGACGGTTTACTGGACGAGGCAATCTTCTCTATTTTGATATGTATATTATCAATGATAGTGAAAACTGTAATGCAGGAAATAAGTTAATTATTTTATGTGAAAATACCACCGACAGAATGACTTTAGAACAAACATTAGTTCAACGATCGAATGAAACAAGCTTACTATTAGATGCTTGGGCAGCATCAAGTCAATACCTTGATAAAATTGTTCAATATATGGGAGATGCTCTGTTCGTCACCAATGAATCAACGATCATAAAAATTGTGAATAAAGCCGCTAATTGCTTGTTTGGTTATAGCGATTTGGAATTAATTGGTAAACCCTTATCCCTAATTATTGACGAGCTGCAGTTGAAGAATTTAGTTTTATACAAAAATGGCTCTTGTCCAAGCAGCACGATCCCTAGTGAGGTTGTTTGTCAGACTAAGAAAGGAGAAAAGATTTTGGTGGCGTTTTCCTGTTCTAGAATTGAGAGCGAACTAGAAGAGGAACAAGATATTATTTATATTGGGCGCGATATCAGTTTATAAAGTCATAAGCATACCCTCGAAGCTCGTGAAGGGTCAATTGTCGGGGCGGGTTTTACTGATAAGGTTTGTCAAAATGGGACACATTTCCTGTTCCCCAATCACCTCTTCCCCAATCCAAAGTGCATAAGTGTCACCGGATGAGAGATATCTCTGCTTCAGAGAGGTTAAACTGGCGGACATTAGATCCCATCAGCACAAACTATGGAAGCAGGAACATTTCTCCCATCCCCGACATTCTTAGCCCAAGATCTAGCTATTTCCACCCATGGACTGACCAAGCAATTTGACCGACATATCGCCGTAAACGATATCGATTTACAAGTCGCGACGGGTGAAGTCTATGGATTGATTGGTCCCAATGGCGCTGGAAAAACTACGCTAATCCGGATGTTAGCCGCCGCAGAGGAACCGACAACGGGTGAAATTTATATCAATGGCGATCGGTTGCTGCGGGATCAAAGTAACCCCAAACTCAAGCAGCGTATTGGCTATCTCCCCGATGATTTCCCTGTCTACGAGGATTTAACGGTTTGGGACTATCTTGACTATTTTTCCCGACTCTATCGCCTGCGAGAACCCCGGCGTACCCAACGCCTGCGGGAGGTGTTGGAACTGGTACAGCTTACCAGTAAGCGCAAAAGCTTAATTGCTACCCTATCGCGGGGGATGAAACAGCGCCTAAGTTTGGCGAGAACAATTATTCACGAACCGATTCTACTGTTACTTGATGAACCCGTTTCCGGATTAGATCCCATCGCCCGGATGCAGTTTCGGGAAATTATCAAAACCTTGCAAGAAGCGGGGATGACGATTCTGATTTCGTCCCATGTCTTGAGTGACTTAGCCGAACTCTGTACCTCGGTAGGGATTATGGAACTCGGCTATCTGGTGGAAAGTGCGCCTTTAGCTGAACTTTATCGCCGCCTTAGCCGTCAGAAGATTATTCTCTCCAGTTTAGGAGATATGGACGCATTGGTGGCTGAACTGAAAAATTATCCCTTAGTTCAAGAGATCGAACGGATTCCGGCAAAAAACCAGGTACAGGTTGATTTTTCCGGGAATCCAGAAGAGAGTGCGATGTTGTTGCGATCGCTAGTTGAAGCGGGAATTCCTCTAACTGAGTTCCACTGTACACAAGAGGACTTAGAAACTATATTCTTAAAGCTAGGACATCAGCAAGTATCTTAGAAAGTTTTGAGCAATGTAGGGGCGGGTTTTACTATTATCGTTTTTGACATCACCCAGATGTAACTAAACCCGCCCCGACCAAGGTTTTCTCACGAATAAAAAATGACTAATGACAAATAACAAATTTAGGAGACTGTTCTCATGCTACTCAAAGGAATAGACAGACTGGGTGACTGGAACCCGCAACTCTTGCGGGAACTGAAAGGAAGGCTGAAGGGGCGGAATGTCGCGATCGCGGTTGGGGTGTCGGTACTTGGTTATCTAGCGATGTTCTTCTATGGATTGAATCAATTTACTCGCTTGAGTGATCCTGATGCTTACTACAAGTTTCACACAGATATATTCTGTAAACTGTGCGATACATACCTCGCTAATCAAGCCAAACTATCTCAACTTCAGGTAAAATATAACTACCTTCAACACCAATTATGGCGCTATAGCGGATCAGAATTATATGATTTGGAAACAATTAATCAACTTAAAGGCAGTATAGAAGATGTTAAGGCAGAAATCATCCATATACAAGGAATTTACCAATCCTTTAAAGATGCTATTGATATTCCGCTGTGGTGGCAATATCAACATGGACAAATGTTTGCATGGCTAAGTGTAATTGTTCTGTTCATCCTGCTAATTGTGGGAACTTATATGCTCATCGCTGACTTAGCTGGAGAAGAAAGTCGCGGCACACTTAACTTTATTCGAGTCAGTCCCCAATCTGCTCAAAGTATTTTATTAGGAAAACTCTTAGGCGTTCCTATCTTAATCTATCTCGCCGCCATTCTGATCATTCCCTTACATCTGTGGTTAGGCGTATCTGCCCAAATTCCTCGGGTAGAGATTTTCAGCTTCTATGCTGTTTTGGTAGTAGGTTGTGCCTTCTTCTACAGCGCAGCCCTGCTGTTTGGGTTAATGAGTTCTTGGTTAAACGGCTTCCAATCCTGGTTGGGAGGTGGCGCAGTTTTTGCTTTCTTGCTGATAGCACAAAATAATTGGAGCTATAACAGTCAAATTAACTGGATTAATTTGTTTTCCCCGGCGGTAGTTCTGACCTATCTCTATAATCAGACAGAAGTTCACTATCAAGCCTTTCCCTTCTCGGAAAACGAAATCCAAACGCTGCAATGGTTCCATATTCCTGTAGGCTTAGCCGGATTAGGTATAGTCAGTTTTGTTCTATTGAATTATGGATTATGGATAGGTTGGATTTGGCAAGCCCTAAAGCGACGGTTTCAAAATTCCAACGCGACTATTCTGAGTAAAGGGCAGAGTTATTGGCTAGTTACTTGTTGGGAAATCTTACTATTAGGGTTGGCTTGGCATGATTTTTCTGGCGATGCTGTTATCGCCTTCGTTGGTTTTAATGCCGTACTGTTATTGGGTTTAATTGCAGCCCTTTCACCTCATCGCCAAGTGTTACAAGATTGGGCGCGTTATCGCCAACAAGTCATGAATCGTAAAGGATGGGGAATCATTCAAGATTTGATTTGGGGAGAAAAGAGTCCAGCTATTTTCGCCATTGGAATAAATTTAGCGATCGCGACAATTCCTTTTGGGCTTTGGATTGCACTGGGTAACGAGCCAGGATTCAACAAACTCCAAGGGTTGTTAGCCGTTGCTTTCTTCATCTGCATGACTCTAATTTGTGCCACCATTGCACAGCTAATGTTAATGATGAAAATACCTAAGCGGGCGCTGTGGGCAACGGGTTCTATTGTGGCTGTTCTTAGCTTGCCGCTGATTATGCTAGCTGTATTGGGAATTGAACCTTCCGACAATCCTATTCTATGGCTATTTTCCTCCTTTCCTTGGGCAGGAATTGAACATGCGGCTATCTCAACTGTCGGTTTTGCACTCCTTACCGAATGCCTAATCTGGGGACTATTAACGTCTCAGCTAATACGGCAATTACGCAAAGCTGGTGAGTCAGCCACTCAAGCTTTATTAGCGGGACATCCCTCAATTCGTCGTTAGATAACACTTGAATTTAGATCCCCAACTTCTTGAAAAAGGCGGGGATCTGATAGAAAACCCGTTAAACTTGAGAGTATGACTTCAGTGTTGGTTGTGAGGACTCAAGTTTTTAGGGCGAAGACAACGCAACTACGAACATTTAATTTGGAGATATTTCCCATGTTTTCTACACCGATCAACCGACTGGGGGACTGGAATCCCCAGTTGATGCGAGAACTCAGAGGACGTTTGCAGCGCCGCAACGGATTAATAGTTGTGGCAACGTCTTTAATCGTTCAAACGTTAATTTTGTTATCATTTTCTAGCCAAAACTGTACGAGTCATGTTAATAATCGCTGTGTCGAATTCGTCTGGGAATTTGACTGGCTGATGATTTTCAGAACACTCAATTGGATTCTACCCTTGTCTTTATTTTCTATCGGCGTCTACTTGCTGATTTCCGATTGGATGAAAGAACAGCGGCGGGGTACGCTCAATTTTATTCGCCTCACACCCCAATCCAGCCAGAGTATTTTATGGGGAAAAATGCTGGGTGTACCAATATTAGTTTACCTAGGATTAAGTTTGGCTGTCCCTCTACATTGGGGTGCAGGAATTGCTGCAGGTGTACCCTTAGCCTGGATGATCAGTTTTTATGCTCTAATGATGGTCACTTGTCGGTTGTTCTATAATTTAGGATTGCTGAATTCTTGTTTAACTCAAGCCTCTTATCAAGGGTTGGCGGCTAGTTTAGTTGGAGTTTGGTTGGGCAGTACGTTCACTGGTTTATTAGATTGGTCTTTTGATTGGCAAAATTTGGTCTATAAAGATTTAGGGGATTGGTCTTGGTTTATTTGGAATCTGGGTCATGAACCTTTGCCGCTAACGTTGTGGATGCTAATCACAATTAGCGTTAGCGTATACGGGGTTTGGCAAGCGACTAATCGTATGTTCCGCAATCCCAACGGCACGCTGTTAAGTAAACAACAGAGTTACTGGTTAGTGGGAGGCGTTCAGATTTGGCTATTGGGATTATTGTGGTCACTTCCCCATCAGTCTGTAGCCCGCCAAGAACAGCTATTTGGTTACTTGTTTGGGATTTCTCTGTTTAGCCTATTTTTCTTGTTAGGAGTTATTTTTGCGATTTCGCCGCAACGACAAGCTTTGCTGGATTGGGCAAGGTATGGGCAATCCCAACGTCAACATGCAACTGTTAACAATGTGCCAGTATCATGGCAGGATTGGCTTTGGGGTGAAAAGAGTCCTTCATCCGTCGCGATCGCGGTAAATTTAGGGATTACAGCAATTGTCTGGTTCCCTTGGTTACTGCTGTTTCCCATCGGTGTTGATGACAAAGTGAAAGCGATCGCGGGATTGTTACTTTGTGCTAATTTAATCGGTTTCTACGCCCTTCTCATTCAATTGATGTTGATAATCCGACGCAAAAAACCGTGGATTTGGGCGGGAGGTACCTTGAGTCTGGCGATTTTTGTCCCTTTATTTATTTTATCCGTCATACAAACGGAATTCACTTCAGGAGTACAATTGCCAGGATTATGGCTTGCGTCAGTATTTGGTGCGCCTTGGATCATTTTAGCACAAACATCCGCCTTCACCGTATTGTTTAGTGTATTGGGTCAATGGGCGATAATCGCAGGATTAATTGTGCAATTAACTCGTCAGTTAAAACTTGTCGGTGAATCGGCATCAAAACCGCTATTTGCCAATCATAATTCTTTGCCTAATTCAGCGAAAGTGCGCTGAAGTCTCACCAACCACTTTGGGTTAAAACTACAAACATTATTCGGCTTTCCCTTACCTAGGGTGATAAGCAAACCTGATTATTCTTGGAAAGTTTGTGGGGCAAGGCTTTCAAAACAATGTTTTTATGGAAGCTAAATATAGGGTTTGCATCAGTTGGACTGGTTTTGTAAGCCTTTCTAATTCAAGTGATTATCTTGGGTGGGTTAAATTGGCAGTTAAGGCGACAGTTGCGCCTAGCTGGAGAATCTGCCACGAAAGCACTTTTGGCAGGGCGTTTACCTTTGTCTAATTGACCGATCGGATTGGGCGCACGCCATGCGCCCCTACAATTTCTGGATGGAATTGTAATTCATAAAATAAGGTGTGCCAAATCATTACTTTCCCGACTTCCCTCTTACTCCCCTCTCCCAAGAAGAGGGAGAAGGGCTGGGGGTGAGGGCTGTAAGTTGACGAATTCCCCCACCCTATATTGCTTCTATCGCCGCTTCTAGTGCGATCGCGACATGAGTCCAATGGGTTCCCCCTTGACAAAATGCGATATAAGGTTCTCGCAACGGTCCATCAGCGGAAAACTCCGAGGTACTCCCATCAATAAACGTTCCTCCAGCCATGACTAACTGACTCTCATATCCCGGCATTTGGGCGGGTACGGGATCGAGATAGGAACCAATCGGAGAATATTGCTGAATTACCCGACAAAAGGTGATTAATTTTTCCGGTGAACCTAACTGAATTGCCTGAATTACATCCCGGCGAGGTGTCATGGGTTTAGGATTTACGGGATAGCCTAACTGATCAAAGATATAAGCGGTTAAATGATTTCCTTTCATCGCCTCTCCCACCATTTGCGGTGCGAGAAAAAGTCCTTGAAATAATAACCGATTCTGGTCAAATGTCGCCCCGCCAGAACTGCCAATTCCGGGTGCGGTTAATCGACAGGTTGCGGCTTCAACCAACTCGGCTTTTCCGGCAACATATCCCCCCGCCGTGACAATGGTGCCACCGGGATTTTTAATCAAAGATCCCGCCACTAAATCCGCACCAACGGCTGGGGGTTCTTTATCTTCAATAAACTCGCCGTAACAGTTATCGACAAAACAAATCGTATCCGGATTTTGCTGTTTAACGTACTGGACAATTTTTTCGATATCCGCTATTGAGAGACTGGGACGCCAGGAATAACCACAAGACCGCTGAATTAAGACTAAGCGTGTGCGTTGTCCGATGGATTCTTTTAAAGCTTGCCAATCAATTGTTCCGGCGGAGGTTAAGTCTAACTGACGATAATCAACCCCAAACTCCTGTAACGATCCCTGACCTTGACCCCGGACACCAATCACTTCTTCTAAGGTATCGTAAGGCGCACCTACCACCGATACCATCTCGTCACCGGGACGCAATACCCCAAACAAGCAACAGGCGATCGCATGAGTTCCGGAAACGAATTGGACTCGCACCGCCGCCGCCTCAGCACCCATGACTTTAGCAAATACTTGGTCTAAGGTTTGGCGACCTAAGTCGTCATGACCATAACCACTCACCCCAGTAAAGTGATGCACACCAACCCGATAATGGCGAAAGGCATTCAGGACTTTTTTCAGGTTTTGCTTGACCGTTATGTCAATGTCTTCAAAAATTGGACGGAGTGCTTTTGCGGCGGCTTGAATTTGTTCTGAACTGTTCATTACCATGGAGTTGTGTTTTCGATCAAATACATGAGCATGAAACGTATTTTTGCCCAACTTGTTGTAGTTACGAGTTTAGCCTTAAGCTTCACGCTGACTAGCATCGTTCCGGCTCAAGCAATTACTGTTAATTTTAGCTGGCAGGGAAATCAGGGATATTCGGCGACTGGAACATTCCATTATGATGAAAAAGGTGATACACTTTGACAAAATAAGGCTTTCGTCATAGTTTGGCTGAAAGCCCATTGAGGTTGGTATTCCATTATTTTGTCCAAGTGCAAGAAGGCAGAAATAACGCCAACAGCTAACATCTCCCTCTGCTCCCAGACGCGCCATGGCGCGTCTCTACAAAGCTGCTCAAGTATTTCCATGCCCGCCGCACTAGGGGGAAATTTTGCCTACACCTGCCAACCCGCGAAGGTGCCAAAGAAACCATCCGCGTCCATATATCCGGTTTTGTTACAAAAATTCACATTAAACCTGGAGTAACCGTCTAACCCGCTCAAGTGCTGGCACAATTAGCCAGTTTAGACCCAGACCTAAAATTGCTACTAGAGAATAGTCTCCCGGTTCTTCCTTGTTCATCCCCACCGTGTAGACGGGTGGGGAATTCCGAGATTTTTGTTCAATCATAGTAGGATAACCCGATCAGGGTAGAATGGAAACCAGTTTCTTCACAAGGCGCGATTTATCCCACGTCTACCTGCGAGTAGGGCGTAGGGAACCTATCGCCAAATAAGCTAAAATTGATCTTGACAAATGGCAAAAGTAGGGTAAAAAAGTGCCGACTCTTAAAGCCTCTCAATGGGGACTCGCTCAAATCAAGCAAGCCAGAAATGAAAAGGGGTGGAGTTGGAGTCTTGATGATGACGACACCTGCTTGCTTGAGGCTAGTCGAATACTAGAACCGGATAAACCGTGGCATTCTGGGGGACCTTATGCAAATGGACTCTCCCAAGGTACATGGAAGCGGTTTTTAGCCGGAAGACAACCCATTAGCGCTCATGCCTTTAAAGCATACTGTCACGTTTTAGGACTCAACTGGGAAGAAATTGTCGCTCAAGGCAATAGTACACCCTCCCATAGTCGTCAAGATTGGGGAGAAACGATTGACATCTCCATCTTTTATGGTCGCACGGCGGAACTAGAACAGCTAGACCAATGGATTTTGAAAGAACGCTGTCGCATCGTGGCACTCTTAGGAATGGGGGGAATTGGTAAAACATCCCTAGCGGCGAAGTTAGCCGAGAAGATTCAATCTTCCTTTGAATATGTTATCTGGCGATCGCTACGTCATGCTTCACCCCTTAGTGATCTTCTGGCTGAGGTGATCGACTTTTTATCGGAGGGTAAGGAAGGAGAGTTACCCGATACAGTCAACGGTCAAATTTCGCGACTGATGGACTTCGGGCAACGCCATCGCTGTTTGTTACTCCTTGATGATGTGGAAACTATCATGAGTAGTGGCAAGTTAGCCGGACATTATCGAGAAGGGTATCAAGACTATGGGGAACTGATTCGGCGCATGGCTGAAGAACGTCATCAAAGTTGTTTACTGCTAATTAGTCGGGAAAAACCCATAGAAATAGCCTCATTAGCTGGTGAAAAACTTCCCGTTCGAGAACTGAAACTCAAAGGCTTAAGTGCCGAGGATGCTAAACAAATCTTAGAAACCAAAGGATTTTCCTCCTTAAAGTCAAGCGCCGATGCCCTGATTCAGCTTTATCGCGGCAATCCGTTAGCCCTAAAAATTATGGCGACAACAATCCAAGAAATATTTGACGGAAATATCTCTGAATTTTTAGATCAAAGTACCTTAATTATAGGCGATATTCTGCCGAATGTTTTTAATCAACAATTCCAGCGTTTATCTCCATTAGAACAGGAAATTATTTATTGGTTAGCGCTGGAAAATCAGCCCCTTTCTATCTCAGAATTAAAAGAGGCGATGAAATTTTCGGTAACATCCTTATCAAAACTCCTTGCCGCTTTGGAATCACTCAAACGCCGATCGCTTTTGGAAAAAGAACCCAATACCGAAGCCAATGAAGTGATTTTCACCATTCAGCCGGCTCTGTTGAAATATGCCACCAATCAATTTATCGAGCAGGTTTGCCAGCAAATTTTAACCGTTTGCCAAACAAAATCCTTAAGTCAACTGGGGCTACTTAGGAGCCATGCTTTAGTCAAAGAACGGGTATCGGATGAACTGAAAACGCTGCAAATTCGCCTAATTCTTACCCGCGTCAGAGATCGATTGTATTTACTAAAAGGTTCAGATAGTCTAGAAGATCAACTCAAAGCGATTCTTTCTATACTAGAAGGAACATCTGACCCAATTGTGGGATATGCACGGCTTAACGTGATCAACCTGCTGGATGCGATTGAAGGCAGATTGTAAGCAAACCCTAGAGGTTTGGCATAAGTGGCGAAGCAAAAAGAGGATGACCTAGGACAATGATTTTGCCGACATTTTCTGAGATTATCTGCCAATTGTTGGATTAGACACAGAACAGTCTATAAAAAAAGAGTGTGACCCTACGGACATTCACTCAAGTCTTCCAACATTTAGGGTAAAAATAATGACATAATATATTAACATTAAAGAAAATATATTAAATGTACAAAGGTTGCCTGTTGATTGTCGTCAACTCACATACAAACAGCCAGTGTTTGGCACAGTTGAACAGACGCGCCATGGCGCGTCTGTTGCCTTCATCGAAGATGTGTTCAGACTGTGGATACATTCAACCAATGAACTTGAGCGATAAGGTATTTCACTCTCAATGGTGTGGTTCAGTTAAGTGTCGCGATTTCAACACTTGGCAAGGGCGCGTCGCTGGGAACTCAACGACTGTGGACAGGACGCTGCCGACAGCCCTGGTAGAAGCAGTAAGTAAACCTAAATGTCCGATTATGTCAGGAATTGTATGAGTTTTAAATGGCAGATAGGTGATACTGCTAGGTAGCCAAGATTACTGTTTCAAACCCCTCTCATGATATATCCCAACCTGTTGCTTCAAAACCGTTATCGAGTCCTGCGAACACTCGGTAAAGGCGGGTTTAGTCAAACCTTTGAAGTCGATGATCAGGGAGTTGCCAAAGTCCTGAAAGTTCTGAAACTGGATCGGTTCTATAGCTATGATGCCCAAGAAAAAGCTGTATCCCTCTTCCAACGGGAAGCCACGGTCTTAAGTCGGCTTCAGCATCCGGGTATTCCTAGAGTTGAGTCAGATGGCTATTTTGTCTGGTCACAGGGGACAGACGCCGCCCTGCACTGCATAGTCATGGAGAAAATTGAGGGGATCACGTTAAAGCAGTGGCGATCAGCTCGAAAAAAACCTACCCTCAGTCAAGACCAGGCGATCGCATGGTTGAAACAACTGGTGGATATTTTGGAACAACTGCACCAACAAGACCTAATCCATCGAGATATCAAGCCCTCTAATATTATCCTGCGACCCAATGGACAACTGGCATTAATCGACTTTGGAGCGGTACGGGAGATCACCGAAACCTACTTACAACGGCAAAAAGAAAATGCCACAGGCACAGTCATTATCTCTAGTGGTTATACACCACCGGAGCAAATGGAGGGCAAAGCGGTGGCGCAGTCCGATTTCTTTGCTCTAGGTCGCACCTTTGTCTACTTATTCACAGGCAAATCCCCCAACGATTTCGAGTCTCATCCCCGTACTGGCAAATTGCAATGGCGAGAGAGTGCGCCGCAGATGACCAAAGAATTAGCGGATTTAGTCGATTATCTCATGGCGACATTTCCCGGTCAGCGACCGCAAACGTCGGCGATGATTCGCCGTTGTATTGAAGAAATTATTGCTCCCCCCCCTTCCTTACCGCCACCGGCATCGATTCCGATCTTGAAGCGATCGCCAATTCAGTCCAAAGCCAAAGGACTGATGTCTTTGATTACTCAGTTATTGCCACTTTCAATTTCACCCAATCCCTGGGAAAAGGTGAAGCTGCGCCGGACTCTTTCTGGACATACAGATGAGATTCGTGCCATTGCCATTAGTCCAGATGGTAAAACCTTAGCCAGTGGCAGTTATGACAAAACGATTAAACTGTGGGCATTACGCCTCGGCAAACCCTTACATAACCTAACTGGACATAGCCACCGCGTAACCTGTGTGGCAATTAGTCCAAATGGTCAGATTTTAGCCAGTGGCAGTTCTGATAAAACCATCAAGCTGTGGTCACTCAGCACCGGAAAACTGATCAATACGTTTATTAATCGTGCTGACCGAGTGCGGGATATTGTATTTAGTCCCAACGGTCAGATCTTAATTAGTAGTGGGGACTGTGAAATTAAACTCTGGGCAGTACGGACAGGCAAACTCCTGCGTATTTTAGCCGGAAACTCCAATTCAGTCCGAAATATTGCATTTAACCCTGATGGTCATAGTTGTGCCGTGGGCAGTTTGAATGGCACCCTAGAATTGTGGAATCCTCACAATGGTAAACCGCTACTCACGTTTACCAATCAATCTATGAGCATTACCTGCCTAAAATTTAGCCCAGATGGTCTGATGCTTGCTAGTGGTAGCAGTCGGGCGATAACACTCTGGAATCCCCAAACGGGTAAATTATTACGGACATTTGCTCCTGAGTCACCTGGCGTAGCGGCTTTGGCATTTAGTCCCGATAGTCAAGTTCTCGCTAGTGGAAGTGGTTTGCTTATTGAACTATGGGATGTTCAAAAAGGTCAGCGATTAACCAAGCTCTCAGGACATTCCCAACCCGTTCGTTCTCTAGGATTTAGTCCCCATGGAGATCTTCTCGTCAGTGCGGGGAGCGATCGCAAAATTAAACTGTGGCAATCGGTTTGAACAACGGTTGAGCGCAGTCCCCATCTAAAATCACAAGATTTAGATGGGGGAAAGCGAAACATTAATAATTTTGCTATAATACTAACGGGTACGGCGGCATTTATTTGTTCGGCACGACCTACAGGTAGAACCTAGAAAACTTAAGATTCTAGGGTTCCAGTAGAGACTATTTGTTACAATAACGCATCTACTGGGTAAAAATATTAGTGCGTTTTTATGGCTTTTTTAGTCTTAACTCCGATTCAGAAATGGCGAGGAGGAATGCCTTGGCAGAAGTTCCTGGTATTCAC
>NZ_JAVJZI010000238.1:0-7693 GCF_040223135.1 Coleofasciculus sp. G3-WIS-01 | reverse complement strand
TTCCTACATTTCCTACATTTCCTACATTTCCTACATTTCCTACATTTCCTACATTTCCTACATTTCCTACATTTCCTACATTTCCTACATTTCCTACATTTCCTACATTTCCTACATTTCCTACATTTCCTACATTAACATTATTCTTGTCTGTGATAATAATTATTCCGTGTATATGATTTGGCATAACGATAAAGGCATCTAATTCTACGAATGGAAAATGCTTTGATAAATTGTTCCAACATGATTGGACAAATTGACCCGTGGGATTGAGATGCATGAAACTATCTATAATCTCGCCAAATAGATATTCCCGTTGGTAGGTACAGATTGTGACAAAATAAAAACCAGGTTGCGTATAATCGTATCTCTGTAGACGAATTGACCGACGGTGATGCTTGTCCGGATTAAATTTCATACTTGTGGGGTATGTCATTAACAATTATTATGATATTACGCTAGATATCGTAGATACCGTAGATACCGTAGATACCGTACATATGGTACATATGGTACATATTGTAGGGGCGAAGCATTCGTGCATAGATTGATCGGGATCAACCAAAAATTTGGTACAAGAATGCTTCGCCCTTAACCCAAAGAAGCATTCGTGCATAGATTGATCGGGATCAACCAAAAATTTGGTACAAGAATGCTTCGCCCTTAACCCAAACATTTATTCGTTTTGAATTTGTTAACCATGACACAACCCATCGATTTCTACTATTGGCCCACCCCCAATGGCTGGAAAGTCAGCATTATGCTGGAGGAAACTGAAACCCCATATAACCTAATCCCTATTGACATTACCGCCGGGGATCAGTTTAAGCCAGAATTTCTCACCATCAGTCCCAATAATAAAATGCCTGCGATCGCAGACCCCCAAGGACCCGATAATCAACCCCTATCCCTATTCGAGTCTGGCGCAATTCTACTGTATCTGGCTGACAAAACCGGACAGTTCATCCCCACTCATCCGCGCGATCGCTATTCGGTGATTCAGTGGCTAATGTTCCAAATGGGTGGCGTCGGACCCATGCTGGGACAAGCACACCACTTTCGTCAGTATGCACCAGAAAAAATCCCTTATGCCATTGATCGCTACACGAATGAAGCAACTCGTTTGTATCGGGTTCTCGATAAACAACTATCCCTTGGCGAGTACATTGCGGGTGATTACTCCATCGCAGATATGGCAATTTTTCCCTGGATTGTTCCCCACGAACGACAGGGACAAAATTTAACCGATTATCCCAATCTTCAGCGATGGTTTGATGCAATTAACCAGCGATCTGCGGTACAGCGAGGGTTAGCACTTTTGAGTGAAAAACGGGTCAACACTATGGATGAAAAGGCAAAAGAAGCCTTATTTGGTTCCCGTCAGTTAGATCAGCGATAATTGGTTCTTTGTCATTCCATGGCAATCTCTAAAGTAGATGCATTTATCTTAACTGACTGCGTAATAATTCCCTAGAGACGTTCCACCGGAACGTCTCTGTCACGTAACCTAGAGGTTTGCTGATGGCATATAGCAATTTTACCTTGGCTAAAGTTAAAGAAGATTTTGGCTTAACCATTGATGAAACTCAAAATCTATTTGCTGATGTCGAAGGCGTTAAACCGTCGGAAATTTTAACGCTCAATTTAACCGAGTATATCCCTTTAGCTACAGCAATTGATACAGAAAAAGCCCGTTCTGAATTTATTATTGCTCCAGTTTTATCCGAAGTCAGGCGACAGGTTAACTATCAAGCGAGTTTATTCTCTGGAACTGATTTTAATGTCGATGTTGATAAAGGCTTACAAGGCTATTGTGACTTTATCATTAGTTGTTCAGCGGAACAATTTTACATCAACGCTCCAGTGATTACAATTGCTGAAGCCAAAAATGAAAAAATTAAATCAGGATTCGGTCAATGTATTGCTGAAATGATCGCCGCCCAGATATTTAATCAAAGAGCCGGAAATGAAATTGATAAAATTTATGGTGCTGTGACAACGGGGACAGCTTGGCGGTTTTTGGTCTTAGAGGAACATACCGTATTGATTGATCGGTTAGAATACTATATTAAGGAAGTCGATAAGATTTTGGCAATCCTTTTACAACCCATTCAAGCTTATTTGTCCACAAGTACCGCCAGAAATGAGATATGTTAAAAAATCTGACTATAAAAAATTTCCGCTGTTTCAAACATTTCCAGCTTCAGCAGCTTGGCAGAGTTAATTTACTGGTTGGTAAAAACAACAGTGGTAAAACATCAATACTAGAGGCAATTCAACTGCTCTGTTCCAAGGGGAATCCTGAACCATTAGTTGAAATGATGACTAACAGAGGTGAATATTTTTGGAGTGATGATATTAGAAGAAGCGGAAGAGAGAGAGAACTTGATATCTGTCATCTTTTTCACGGTCATGAAATTGAATCAGGCAGTGAGTTTTCAATATTGGCTTCAAATGATAATATTGAAAATAAACTTTTCGTATCTATAGAAAAACAACCGATTGCTTCTAAGGTAGATTCAGAGATTAAATCTGATGAATCCACCAGTTTAGTTGAAGAGTTTCCAGATAATTTAATAGAACTTGTTTTTAACATTTCCTGGACTGATGGCAATAAGCGAGAGAGTTGGAAACGCAGTTTGTCTTCTAGTGGAGGACTGTCTGAAGATTATATTCGTCGATGGCGATTTATAGGTAAGCCATCAAAAAATGCAGCAATAAATCAATATATCACATCATCATCTTTAACAACGACAAACATGATAGAGCTGTTTGATCAAGTGGTTTTAACACCCGATGAAACGCTTGTCTATAAAGCACTTCAGACGATTGAACCTAAAATTGATCGCATTGCTTCTATTACATATGAAAGCCACAGATATTTAGAGTCTCGTGGTGGATTTGTCGTGCGTCTTTCTGACAGTGATCAGCGCGTTCCAATTGGAAGTATGGGGGATGGAATATGGCGGATGTTGGGTCTAGCATTATCAACGGTATGTGCTAGGGGCGGAGTATTGCTGGTTGATGAAATTGATACCGGATTACATTTCACAGCAATGGAAGATATGTGGAAACTTATTTTTGAAACAGCAAAAAAACTAAATGTACAAGTTTTCGCGACGACTCATAATAGTGATTGTTGGACTAGCTTGGCTAGCCTTGCGAGTCAGGAACAAGACACTGAGGATGGAATTACAATTCAACGAATAGAACCCGGTAAAGAAACGGGTGTTCTTTTTACTGAACGTCAGATTGTCATCGCGGCTCAACGAGGGATTGAGGTACGTTAGAAATGGCAAGCAAGTATTATCCGAAGAAGCTTATTGTAGAGGGAGATCAGGACAAACGAGTTATACCTTATCTAATTGAAGCTAATGGAATTCCTTGGATAGACATAGGAATAAAAGTCCCCTACATCGAATCCTATGGAAGTGATAACTTTATTGATGCCCATGAGATTTCTACACAACTGAAAGAGTCAGGATTGACAACATTAGGATTGATCGTGGATGCGGATGATGATTTATCGGCACGCTGGACAAGTATCAGAAACGCCTGCTTAAAAAGTATTCCTGACTTTCCTGAACAATTACCAAAAACTGGATTAATCCATAGTACAAATGGGATTAAATTTGGTGTCTGGATTATGCCCGATAACCAAAAGCAAGGAATGTTGGAGACGTTTTTAGCCTACATGATACCCGATGAGAGTGAACCGTTTTGGGAATATGCCCAAGAAGTCGTAACAGAAGCCAAACGTAGAGGCGCACCTTTTATAGATGCTCATCTTGATAAAGCGAATATCTATACCTGGCTAGCGTGGCAAAATCCACCCGGACGACAATTGCATAACGCTATCATGCAGCGTATTTTGAATCCCCAACATCCCCAAGCTCAACCGTTTATGACGTGGTTTAAGAACTTATACGATCTGTAATTTTATCAATTATTTTTCAATAATTAACAATTAAAAATTATCGCAATATGAGACGTTACTGTCTTACCATTTCAACCGACATACGGTTTCACAAGAAATGACGCATCCTCTTGATGAGAATGTCTCAGTTCTTGAGCTTTATTTACGGCTGTTTTCATATCATCATAAGGACCTGCCCAGAGGTAAGACCTCACTAATTGATCATCACCAGCGAGTGATCCATAAACCGTATAATAAACCCCATAACGGGTGTTGGAATCAGTATCAATTATTTTTCTGAGCATAATAGTTCCTCGATTAGACTTTCAAACCAAATCGAATCGTAGTTTGCTGGATAAGACTGTATTCTGCCTAGCCGTGTAAAGTCAAATGTAGTGCGGCTGATTCCCCCAATAGACTCATCTGACTGTTTGTAGTCAGCGCTTTAGCGCTTCTGGCACGCTTCGTGCCTACTACAAAACCAGCTTAAGTCAGTGAGATTTACACTAATATATAAGAATTCCGCCTTCCCATCATGCCCCCAACCATTGCCTTAATTGCCCACGATCGCAAAAAAGACGATATTGCTAGCTTTGCCAAACAATATACATCGGTTCTCTCCCGTTACCGCTTAATCGCCACTGGAACCACCGGACAACGCATTCAAGAACAGAGTAAGTTAGAGGTAGAGTGCCTCTTATCGGGTTCTGTGGGCGGAGATGCCCAAATTGCGGCTGAAGTGGCTCAAGGTCAGGTGATTGCGGTGATTTTCCTCATCGATCCCCTTTATGCTCAACCTCATGAACCTGACATTCAGGCATTATTACGCATCTGTAATGTTCACAACGTCCCTCTCGCTACTAATCTTGCCACGGCTGAAGCAATTATCGCCAATTTTGCCAAAAATCGCTTTGCTTACCTGATTTTTAACCCAGTTTCGGGTCAAGGGAACGCGGAGAAGGATTTGGCGCTTATTCAGCAGCTGTTAAAACCCCAACTTCATCTAGATATCCACTTGACAACTCCCGATCGCTCGACTGTAGAGTTAACTCAAGATGCGATCGCGTCAGGTGCTGATCTGATTATCGCCTCGGGTGGAGATGGCACTGTCTCGGCTGTTGCGGGTGCTTTGATTGACACCGGGATTCCCTTGGGGATCATCGCCCGGGGGACTGCTAATGCTTTTGCTGTGGCTTTAGGAATTCCCACAAATCTGCGAGCCGCCTGTGAGCTGATTTTATCGGGCATGACGCGGGTTATCGATGCCGCACGTTGCAATCAGCATCCGATGATTTTGCTAGCTGGGATTGGCTTTGAAGCTGAAACCGTGGAACGAGCAGATCGAGAAGCAAAAAAACGCTTGGGAGTCTTAGCTTATATTTTGGCAGGGATGCAACAACTCAACGAACACAACGTTTTTGAGACGGAATTGGAGATGGCTGGGATTACCAGTCAGTGTCAAGCCGGAGCAATTACCATCGCCAATGCTGCACCGCCAACGTCTCTGTTGGCACAGGGGATGGGGGAAGTGATTGCTAATGATGGGTTATTGGAGGTGACGATTAGTACCCAAAACACCAAAATCGAAGCCGTGGATGCGATCGTTGATTTACTCGGTGCTGCGCTGATGAGGAGAGCCGCCCGTCGGGAGGATACAATTTGTGTAAGGACTGGGCAAATTAAAGTAACCACCAACCCTCCTCAAAAAGTTGTCGTCGATGGGGAAATTATCGGCACAACTCCGGTCAACATTGAATGTATTCCCCAGGGATTAACTGTAATTGCTCCCTTGGAAGAGTCAAAACCTGCCAATGAAAAACCACCCGTTAGTGAACCCGATCTAATTTCAGGAGTAAGTGATGAGTAATATGCATGACTATGACTTTGAGCAACGCAAGCTTTTATCAGCGCTATGCCATGGATCGATATTTTTGAGTTCCGCTCTTATCTCTGTCGCGATCCCGATTGTGATTTTGTTTGTGACGAATGATCCCATTGTTAAGGCAAATGCCAAAGAAGCGCTAAATTTTCACATTAACTTTTATATCTATGCCTGCATTTCTATCGTGCTATTCGTTGTCTTGATTGGTTTCTTCTTACTGGCTCTTTTAGGCTTAGTCAGTCTGATCATGCCGATTCTTGCCCTAATCAAGGTTCTGGATAATCCCAACCAACCCTACCGCTATCCTTTTATCTTTAGATTAGTTTAATTGATGAAGACTGGGAAACGTCTGTGGCATTCTCCACTCTCTACCTTAGTCCTGTCAGCCCAACAGATCCATGTTTGGCAAGCTGATCTGAATCGATCGCTGGCACAGATAGAGAGATTTGCACAACTCCTTTCCCCGGATGAACAACAGCGGGCTTCTCGATTTTACTTTGAGCGCGATCGCAACCATTTTATTGCAGGTCGTGGGATTTTGCGGACAATCCTAAGTCGCTATTTAAATCAACCGCCCAATCAAATCCAGTTTGACTATAGTTCCCGTGGTAAACCCGCCTTAGCGACGATCAACCCAGAGAATACTCTTGGTTTTAATCTGTCTCATTCTCATGGATTAGCCTTGTATGCCCTATCACCAACCCTGAAACTGGGGATCGATCTAGAATATATGCGCCCGATGCCCGATGTCCAGAAACTGGCACAACGTTTCTTTACGTCGAGGGAATATGCCGCAATTCAGACTCTGAGCGGGGATCAGCAGCAAATCGCTTTTTTCAATGGCTGGACACGCAAGGAAGCTTATTTAAAGGCGACAGGTGATGGGTTAGCTGGGTTGTCAGAGATTGAAGTGTCTCTCATCCCTGGAGAATCGGCTAAGCTGCTGAGTATCGCGGGAGACTCCAACGCGGCTGCTCATTGGTCTGTCTATCCCCTTACCCCAGCACCCGATTATGTGGCGGCTGTAGCAATTCCAGGACAGGATTGGCAGATAGACTGTATTGAGTTTGACCTAGACTAATTCGACGCGATCGCAGATAGTTTGGCAAAAGAGTGAGTTTTGCTCAACTTGCGGGGGGTGAGGTGGAGCCACGAGAATTACGGAATGATACTGAGAGATGATCACCTCTGGATCGAAAATAAATTCACTATAGTCAGCCAAATCATCCAATCCCAACACATTTAAGACAATCTCAGATAAAATCCAAGTCGTCACTTTGAAACATCCCTTTTGCCACTGCTTATGCCTACTCATAGACTCTAGGCTCCTGCGATAGATGGTTGAGGTTTTGCCTTCTGTCTCGAATAGTGGTGTTTCGAGCGATACAATCACTGCGAGTGGCTCAATCCCTACTGGTAAATTCCGTGTGATTACCTTGATTTCAGCAAGTTTTACAAAAACTTGTTCAGAACTTATGCATTCCTTTATCTGTAGAGACTGAATGATTGTACCTAAAGGCTAAAAATCTTGACTACACCCCATTTCATGCGTTAGTTCCTTGCTTGTGCCAAGACATAAATACTCACAACTTGGCTTTCATCCAATACCCTAACTAAAGTTATGTAAAGGGTGACACCTGCAACGCAGTGCTGTAAGTAAAGTTTTAATGAAAATTAGGGTAGGCAGATAAAAATCAACCACACTACCCAAACTAGAGGCGCTTTTGTCGCGTCTCTCCACTCCTCTCAAGACTGATTACCGTTCAAGCGATGGGTGAAGGCTCCCACGCTCTTTAGCTGGGAGATGAAACCGAGCGAACCGTCTAGGTAGCGAATAAATTCGCCAGTCAAATAATTCGGATAACGTTCTACTATTGTGGTAATGTAAATACAAG
>NZ_JAVJZI010000237.1:0-49996 GCF_040223135.1 Coleofasciculus sp. G3-WIS-01 | reverse complement strand
CGCCTAACCTACGATGGCGGACTGACCCAGCTAAATGCAATAGATTGATGGTTAAATTGGGCGCACGCCGTGGGTTGAATTGGGCGCACGCCGTGGGTTAAATTGGGCGCACGCCGTGGGTTAAATTGGGCGCACGCCGTGGGTTAAATTGGGCGCACGCCGTGCGCCCCTACAATTTTAATCCACCATTTTAGGTGGGTGACGGCAGTAGGTTGGGTTGACGTAGGAAACCCAACAAAACTCGTGATTATTGTCTGAACTATTGATTAAATAATAGGTTGTTCAGTTAATATCGGTGGGTTACGGCGGAGCGTTCATTAAATGATATTGCTTCGGTTTAAAACCCGCCTAAACCACCCTACGTTTTTTAGCTCTAATGATTTCCCTATCGTCTCTTTTTTTGAGACAAAAGGGTTGTTATTTTGATTATTTTGTTATAACATTGTTACAAGTAATAGATACCTTAAATATTACATAAGGAAAAGAACACTATGAAACCTCTACCCTCTCAAGTTGACACCTGCAATATCGCTGAAACCACTGCCCAGCAAGCGTTAGCAGAATTTGGGATTACCCAACTCCTGTCTTTTGTCAAGGACTACAGCGACATTGACTTCGAGGCGTCGCAAATGCATCTAACCGATGCTGAAGTCCATGCGATCGCGAAGCTATTTATTCAGCAGTTGACCGAAAGCCTCAACGGTAAACTCATCGCTGGCGCTTTAAATACCCTGCGCCATGGAGAGGAAATAGAGGAGATTGAACCGATGAGTGAAGAGGATCAAAATGATCAAAATTTCTACTGTTATCCCACCCCTTCTCGCCGTCGGATCGCGCCTCTATCTGTGCATAGCCAAACTGGACGCTATAACCCCCAATGGCAAAACTATCCCCGCCCAATTACTCAGCGGGAACAATACATTATTAACCTCTATTGTTACTGTGAATTTGGGATGACACCCAAGCAGTTTTATGCCAAATGGGATGTCACTTATGAGCAACTTTCTCACATCTGTTCTCGTTCCCAAGGGACGGTTCAAAATTGGTTTAACCGAGGGAAAGGCTATCATCCTCCTCAACCCGTTGACTTGCGCCATCTGGCAATTATGGATTTTTTGTTAGAGCATTTTGAAGAGATACCCCACTCCCTGATCAACCTGCGGTGGTCGTCATCAGGGAGAGCTGGGGGAGCGGGGGGAGCGGGGGGAGCGGGGGGAGCGGGGGGAGCTGGGGGAGCGGGGGGAGCGGGGGAAGTTGTGGAGACTCCTCCGGTGGAACGTCTCTTAGCTGGGGGAGCATGTCACTAATTTGGTGTATTAGAATTCTATCCAGAAACCGTAGGGGCGCATGGCGTGCGCCCATAAAATCTGCAAATCTAATCCATCATTTTAGCTGGGTCACGCCAGTAGGTTGGACTCTTGGAACGTAGGCGAAGCCTTCTCGAAGAGTAACCCAACTCCAGGGAGAGCCCGTTGGGTAACGCTTACGCTCTACCCAACCTACTTGAGAGTTCTGTGCTGTCCCTGACATGCTCCCAATCCTCAGGACATAAGCGGATGCCAAATCCGGGGAACACTACCCCTGTTATCACTTAGTCCGCGTCGGCGGACTTTGTTTGTGTAGGCGCGATTTCAATCGCCGTGGCAAAATGGGGTAATCAAGGCTTTGTTTTGGTCAAGATTATCGTGTCCCAACTGCGTCAGTACAGGTGGCTGACGTTGACCCATTCTGGGGGGTGGTGGGGTTAGAGGCGACCAAAATTACCTCACCTTTATCGTTTCTTACCCAACCTGTCGCTTCGATAATCTGGGTTCTGTTGGCTGACTCAACATTCTCGGTGACTGCGGCTTTCCCTGGTGCATTATGAGATACACTACTACTGGGTAGAGAACGCACCTCACCTGTGGGAAACGGTGAATCGATAGAGTCACCGGGACGAGGAGGTAAGCCCCCTGTACCTGTTACCACAAAACGGTTCTCTTGTCCACTCCCATGGGCGGGACAGTTCTGTCTCATCTGGCGGGAAGCATCAACGAATTGGCTAGGCAGGTTGAGTAAACCTCGCGATGGGTCTACATTGGGTGAGTTCAGTTCAAACCTTCCACTCAAGCCAAATTCTGAACTCACGGTGATGTCGTTTTGGGGGGTGAGTTGAGGGCGGAATTCGATGCCAAATAAGCCTTGCGCGGTAATCCCAATCGCACCGCCATTGCCTTGATCTGCATCGGCTGTGATGTCGCTGCCATGTTTTCCTGTTGGAGATGTGGCAACAATAAAGAGAGAGTCGATGGTGATATTACCGCCATTGGCGAGGTCAAAGGCATTGGCAGAAATTAGACTTTCGTTGGCAAGGTAGAGGAAGTCTAAGCCGGTGAGGAAGATGTTGGCGCCGCCTGCGGCATCGCTGAGGGCGGTTTCGGCGGTGAGTTTGCCTTGGTTGAGAAAGAGGGAATTGGCGGCGATAGCGAGGTTTCCGGCTTGTCCAGAGGGGCTACTTACGGTTACGGATGCCCCATCTTGGACGGACATTCGCCCAGTTTCAACGGTTAAGTCGCCTGCTGTACCCCCTTGGGTAGCTTCAACGGATAATCCACCTTCTCCGTTTAAGTCTACCGAGTCGCTGGCATTAACGGTTAAGCTTCCGGCTTTCCCCCTTTGGGTAGATGCGGAAATTAGACTGTTGTTGACGGTTAACGTGTCTAAGCCTTGTAAGGTAATATCTTCACTGATACCGGAAATGTTGGAGGCTGAAATTTGCGATCGCGCATTCAAGCTTAACTGTTCGGTATTTATCGTCACCCCCCCCAGCTTTCCCACCTTCACCAGTCGCTTCCACCGATAGGCGGCTGTTGTTGACAGATACCGACTCAACCTGATTTTCGCCTGCATTAATACTCAGACTTCCGGCTGTTCCGGTTTGTGTCGAGGCTGATATTTCACCCCCTGTCGGTACTCCAAACTCCTGGAAACTGTGGAACAGATTAACACCCCGAACTGTACCCCCCTCAATCGTACAAACCGGACACCCCGTCACCTGAGAATTTACAGGGAGTGTATTATCCGGGACAATTTGCGCCCGCACCGCGCTTGGTGTGATGAGTACAAGCAGCCAGAAGGCAGAAGGTAGAGGGCAGAAGGCTTTTTGCTTTCTGGTGTTGGTGTTTGGTCTATTCTTAACGGCTGGTTGCTTGAAGCCGCGCTGTCCTAAACACCCTAAGACCATGGGACTGACGACTTTAAGATAGGGAATAACTAAGTTCATAAACCTTAATCCTACCGCGTTATTTACCTGTTTCTGTCTTCTGTGCTACATGAGTTTCTATAAATAAACAGTCTGCCAACTTTCCCAAACATCCCCCCGCCCTGGATTCAGGAGAGCGAAACGTTTTCGGTTGAGCTAGTTCCATAATCTGATCAAAATCATTGGCTAATTTTCTGTATAATCTGATACGTTTACTAAGTAATTTTTCGTCTTTCTCAGCTTCAGGTTGTAGCTGGGTTAATTTGTCGTAGTCTAAAGTCCAGTGGTTAAGGTACAGCAACAAAATCATAGCCGTAACCGGAACGAGAACCTGGCTCAATTGTGACAAGTTGGCTTAAGGGATTGGTTAACTGATTTGTGCGATCGCCTGATGGTAAGAATTGTACCTTACCAGTTGCCCCATCAACACTAAAGCTTTCTGAACGTAGGATTTCAGCCACCCCCTGACGAGTGGGATTCTGCTTCAGTGCCGCAATCAAGGCTTGGGTAGCATCATAAGAGAGGGCGGTGCGCCAGCTTACATCTGCCCACCGAAGCTTTCTTGATGTTTCGGCAAAATTGGACTGAGAGTTGCTAATATGCCAGGGAACGGCAATCATCATATCTTTGACATTTTCTTCTTCCTGGGCAACTGCCAAGAGTTTCGTACCATAGAACGCATCTCCCCCTAAAATGATATGGTTCCCCCGCTTTTGTTTGATGATCTCAATCGCTTTGTCAATTTCCTCCCTTGATTTGTGATCGACTCAGTTGGCTTTTGGAGATATCTATGGGACTAAGATTGCCATCCTGAATCTGCCACAGATTGAGTATACCATTGCTGCCAATCGTGGCTAATTTCCGCTTATTGGGGCTAGCAGCGAGACTCTGGATTTGTTGTTGCTGGGTGACAAAGGTGTCCAACTGGTTATTAGACATATTCCAGAGCTTAATCGTATCATCGTTGCCCACAAGAATCAACGTCTTGCTATCCGGACTAAAGGTTACATTCTTCACCCCTCCGTACTGCTGTTGGACGATTTCAGCAGCCGGATTTAAGCTGACTGTACCATCCTCTCGGACATTCCAGAGATTGAGTTGATTGTTTTTACTAATCGTGGCGAGGAGTTCCTGATTCGGACTAAATTCCATACGTTGAATCGTCCCCTGTGTAGTCGAGAATTGAGCCGGACGGTTACTGGATATGTCCCATACCTTGACAGTACCATCTCCTCCCCCGGTCACCAGTTGCCTGCTATCTAAGGGACTAAAGGCTACACTATAAAGTTCTCCTTGTCCGGTGTCAAATTGTTCGACAATGGCGTTCTGGGTGATATCCCATATCCGGACTAACCCCGTCTCATCTTCCGCTGCACTTGCACTTGCGATCGCGAGTCGTTTTTCGTCTGGACTAAATGCTACGCTGGTGAATGTCTCATTGTCTTTTGTAGGAATGGGAAGTTGCTGAAATTGATCACTCGCTTCATCCCAAAGATTGATAGTGTCACCGTCTTTTCCTACCGTAACGAGATGTTCTCCATCGGGACTACTGGCTAAACCTTTAATCAGTCCTAGATTCTGGGGGAAGGGTTCGGTACAATATTCACTCAATGAAGCGTTTTGCAAGTCTTTCCCTTGAAAGGATAAAAATCGCGTTTAAATATATACTAGCCAATTTACTTTGTGATCGGGATATTCTAGTTCCGATAAAAGTACCCGGCGGCGAGCTTCATCACCCACAGCAACCATCCGCAGCATTACCTGACGCACTGTTTTTTCGTAGGCTTTATCTTTTTTAACCAGAGCGTTGTACTCCTCATCGGCACGCTTGGTTAAAGAACCAATGACTTTTCCTAATGCTTTATAATCCGCATCAGTTAAGGCTCGGTTGTCTCTTCTTTCTTTCACAGACTTCAGGTATAATTCACTGAGCGTGAACGAAAGTAAAGGTAATCCTCCTGGCATCTGTATAACTTCGTTAATCAGGTCATCAACCAGACTGGGAGGCTCAAAATACAATACTTTTTCCGATGCAGGTTTTTCAATGACTTCCCGCAATTCATCCTGAGTCATCGGTGGCACGACAAACCTGGCATTTTCCCAGAATTCTTTGAGTATACCCTCTTGAAACTGTGCTTCAAAGTCGAGTCGCAATGTGACGACAACATTAAAGGAATCTGAACAGTGTTGTATCACTTCTTTGAGGAGTTTCTGAAACTGCTGTTGTTCTGTGTTACGATTATGACTTTTCTTTTCTGGGTTACTATCAGTTTGACGAAGCGTGACCAATTCTTCAAACTGATCAATGGCTAATAATAGCTTGGCATCTGGATGAGTCGTCTTCCAGCGTTGAATGAGAGTGACTAAAGCTTGTGGGTTTTGTTTCAGGTTTTGCAGCGTTGTCGTCGTTTCATCAGGAATTGGCAAAACCTCAGCTAAAGCGGTTAGGGGACTATCGCCCACACGCATCAAAAGATTAGAATTTTCGTCAGTGGTTCCTTGTAAAGCTTCAAACAGAGCTTGAGCAAAGGGAGAATGTTTGCCATCTGAGGTTTTACCGCGTCGCGCCAAGGCATCCAAGGCTTTTTGATCATCTGCGGCTGAAGTGATAACCTGCCATGCGCGATCGCTAATGAAGCGATCATAACGTTCTTTATAGATTTTGACTCTCGGCTCAAGATCTCGACTTAGGCTTGCCCAGCGGAATGCCCCAGCAAAACAACAGTCTAGAATGGTTAACAAATGCCGACAGGGAAGTTCGAGTAGAGCATCGTGTAACTCCTGCATGGGTAAGTACGTGTTGTCTTGGTCTAAGATGGCATCTTGAGGAATCAGGTAGCCTGCTGGTCCATCCTGACTTTCTAAAGCATCTGAGGCATGAATAGGGAATACCTGGATCGTTACTGGCAGCTAAAGCCTGAAGAAATTGAGAGTTGGGCTGCATTTGATCGAGCGCTACCTCAACGGTGTTCATCATCGCCTCACTCAGACTACCCAGCGCTTTCACCGGCAGTGGTGTTTGGGAAAGACTATTCATACCCACAGCCATAACCATCGTTGCCCATTCTTTCACCGTTGCCCAAGGAGAACCAGCATTTGGTGTCCCCAACATAATCAAATGTTGGACAACTTTATTGCCTCCTTCTTGTTCAATAAACCAACGGGACACTAATCCGCCCATAGAATGGGCAACAATGTGCAGGGCTTTCCCATGGTTGGCTCCCAAACCGACGGCTTCCAGTCGCTCTTTCAGCAACTGAGCATTTTTTTCAATTGAAGTATTTAGGTTTTCACAGTCAAAAGTTAAAACTAAATCGTAAATCTCCCGGATAGAACGGTTTTTATTTTCCACTTCTAGGGGCTGTTGTAAGCTAGACGATCAAGGGTACTTTGGTTGGGAGAGGGTAAATCCCTTTTTGGGGGACGAGGAGCGTCAAGTTGTTCCTGAGTCATTAATCGGGCATCAAACTCGGTGGTGCTAACAATTAACTTTAAGATGTCTTTGTACTCGGTAATCCCCTGCTCCCATAAGTCGCCTGGCACTGTAGGATATAGAGTTTGTTTATCAATTGGAACCCAAGTTGACTGCCCTGACTCAAGCCGCACACAACCTACGTCTTCTAAGGAATTGTAAACCTCGAAAAGGTTTCCAAGATCAACAACAGCAAAGAAAAGTGGCTTCTTGCTTTTATTGGTGAGTTTGAGTTGGAAACCAGGCTCATGCCACTGATCGTCACTGTACTTGTATTGCAAACGAATTTCCTTGGATTGAGATAACTCTTCACCCTCCTCTGATAAAATTTGCATCTCCACATTATCTGGTTTAATGCTACTTGTAGCAGGGCTTTTGAGTTCGGCAATTACAGTCCAACGAGCAATATGTTCTAGTCGTTGAATTGCCTTTTGTGCATTCTCACTCGTATAGCCATCAATTTGCTCGACTAGGGGATGGTCATCGGTGGGTCGTACAATTAAATATTGCCCATTACTGCACAGTAGGCGAAACCCAGCCTCCTTCAGCACGACTGTCATAACAAACCAAGGTTTCCTCCAGTCGGTCTGGTTCTAAATGCCAAAACTCTGTGGGGGTTTTTGCTTGAGAACCATGACCACTGTAGTAGAAGAGAACAATATCCTCGCTTCCTGCTTGACATAAATGCTGTTGGAAGCCTTCAATAATTGCCTGACGGGTAGCCTCTTGGTTTAAGAGCTTGCGTATATGAGGCTTGTATCCATCTGGTTGAGCAATCCGCTCTTTCAAATACTCTTCTACGGCTAAAAGGATGCAAGGTTAGTATAGCGGTGATTCAATCGCCTCGTCTACTTGCATTCCCATTCGTTTCAAGACCACTGCATCAGAGTGCGATCGCGCCAACTTCATTCTGGCTCTTGCCTCAATTCTCTGGCTTAAACAGGACTTATATCATGTCCTAACGATTACCCATAATTAGGGTCTGCTGCAGTAATTCGTAGTGGCGTGGCGCACCTTAATTGGTGGATTAGAATTGTAGGGGCGCACGGCGTGCGCCCGGTTTAATCGTAAAATCTATTTCACAATTTTAGCTGTGTCGGTCCGCCATCGTGCGAAAGCGCTTGCGTAACGCACCTTTGTGAAAGCTTGCGTAATAAGTGGGGTCGCTGCGTCAGTTCCATTAAAACGACATGACATCCTGTCTGTCTGATGGGAACAAATTTGATATTACGGGTGGGTAGTTTGATCCCGATTCCCTTTTGAGCCGGAAGTACATTCATAAAACGGCTTTTTTGTCAAATTTGCCTCGAAATGAGTCCATCCAATTGGGTAATGAAACCTAATTGTAGTATTCCTTTTTTTCCGGCGTTAGGGAAAACCAAATAACGCATGATCAAGGCGTTTTAGGAATAGTTGGTTAAAAATGGCAATAAAAATGACACAATACAGTATAGAGAAACATCATACTACACCCCCAAACCCTTGTCAAATCAGGATTTACCAGGGGCATTTTCTGCCCGCCTGAAATTTGATTATCTTTAGACTATTAAAACCTAAACGTCGAACTTAAAAGTTTTCTTTATATATAGTAGGCATCATTGTAGAGACGGTGCATGCAACGTCTCTACATAAATGATGGTGCGATTGGTTTGTAGTGGGGAACCTTAGCCCTAGATTCCGCCCTAGCAACATAGGTCAACCCAAAATGGTGGAATAGATTTTATCGTTAAACTGGGTACTATCCTTTGCGCCCCGACAATTCTGATTTGACGGTTTGATGGGCGTACGGGGCGTGTTGGGCGGGGCGTGTCGGGCGCACGGGGTGTGTGTTGGGCGCACGGGGCCTGTATTGGGCGCACGCCGTGCGCCCCTACAATTTGGAATTCATCAAATCAGGTGTGCCAAACCACTACTGGAGTGATACCAAATCCGGGGAACGCTAACCCGTTATAATCCAGTCCGCGCAGGCGGACGAAAGGGCCAGTGTAGCAGCGATTTCAATCGCCCCCTCATGCTCTCTTGCTCCCCTCTCCCCATTCCCCCCTTTCAAAGGGGGGTTAGGGGGGATGGAGAGGGGCTTCTGGTGAGGGGTTGAGCTTAAGTTGACACGGGCGCACGGGGTGTGTGTCGGGCGCACGGGGTGTGTGTTGGGCGCACGCCGTGCGCCCCTACGGTTTCGGAATTCATCAAATCAGGTGTGCCACGCCACTACCCTTTTACCGTTACTCCCCACAGAGGCGACTCATGATCACTTTCCCATTGGCTAATCGATATATCCCCGTGGGTTCAATAATCGGATCACCCATTTTCCAAGGGCGACGAGTTGAGGACGAAGATTCTCCCCCTGCTCCCTCTGCTCCCTCTGCTCCCCCTGCTCCCTCTGCTCGCTCTGCTCCCCCTGCTCCCCATGCTTCCCCATCTCCCACACTGGGAATTGTCCGCACCGTCCCGGTCTGATATGGTGTATCGTAAAGATCCCCTGGGCGAAACGGGATACCCCCTGTACCTGTAATAAAGAAGCTACCCCGTTGGGGTTCATGGCGACGGGCAATGCAACTCTCGGCAATCAGTTCGTCGGTGTCGATTCCATTGCCTGATAACAGGATGAAGCTGTTCTCAACAAAGCTGGTGTCGGGTAGGGTAATCACGCCTTCTACTGCACCTGTGGCATTGATATCCACTCGCTCATTCTGCTCTAGGGTATCAGGATCAGTGCCTTTGGGCGCCGGTTTGAAGTTCTCTCCGAAGAAGGCGACGGTGTTGAATGTGATATCCCCACCTCTGCCATCTCGGGCGAATGCCAGGATATCGCTATCATCAAATGCCAGGATGGTGTCGGCAGTTAGGGTAATATTACCGCCACCCCCTGCACCAGAGGCAACTCGACTGGTGATATCGCTATCTCCAAACAGGCGGATATCAGAAGCGGTGATGGTAATCGCACCACCCGCAGACTGTTCTGTTGATGTGGCAATGGTGCCATTGGTGGCGGTGAGTTGTCCGGTGTTAATCGTGATATTCCCAGCTTGGGCTGCACCGATAGATTGGGCGGATAGCTGGGCTTGATTGAGGGTGAAGGATTCTGTGGCGTTGATGGTGATATTCCCGCCGAAGCCGTCTGGGTTGGCGGAGGCGGTGGAGGCTGAGATAGTTGCACCGTCGGCAATGGTGAGTCGTTGGGTATCAATCGTCAGGTTTCCCGCTGCACCCTCACCCGTGGTTTCCACGGCAAGTGTTCCAGCACCGCGAATGGTGATGGCTTCCGGTGCGCTTACTTCCAGGTTTCCGCCTCTGCCACTGCCAGAGGTGGAGGCAGAGATGCGGGATTGGGGCGCTAAGGTAATGTCTAGGGTGGATTGAGTCTGATAAGGTTTCAGGGTTAAGGTGCCGGCGGGGGTTTGTCCTTGGGTGTCGGCAAAGACACCGACGATGCCGGCTAAGTTCATCGTGGAAGCGTTTAAAGAGATACTACCACCGCCTTCGGGATTCATCGCGGTATTCGTGGCGGTGGCGGTGATGCGGGCGGTGTCGGAGAGGGTGAGGCTGGGGGTATTCACAATAATGTTGCCGGCTTTGCCTGTGTCGCGGGTTTCCACAGACAGAACCGGGGAAAAATCATCCACACCAAGACCGAGATTCACGGCGGTGGTAGCATTGACGGTAATTGTACCACTATCGCCACTGCCATTGGTAAAGGCAAAGATTTCTGCGCCTCTGGCGATGGTTAAAGTAGAGGTATCTAGGGTAATCGTGCCAGCGTTTCCAGTTCCTGTGGTTGATGTGGTAATAGTGCCTTCTCCCTGAATGGTGATGGCATCTGGGGCTTTTATCTTGATGTCTCCCCCGGTTGCTTGTGTGAAGGGGGAATTAGTGGAAGCGGAAATTGAAGTATCCTGTGCCAGGTTAATGGTTAGGTTTTCTTGGTTGGGGTGGGATTGAAGGGTAATATTTCCCGCCTTGCCAGAACTTTCTGTGGTGGTGGCGATATTGGCGCCGTTTTCTAGGGTTAATTCGGGGGTGGTGAGGGTAATAGTTCCAGCATTGCCAGAGTTAGTGGTGCCGGCAAATAGTCCGCCGCGTTGAGGTGTGTCTTGGTAGGAATACAAGCCTTGGAAAGTTATGCCACCGCCAGCATTGATGAAGATATTTCCGGCGTTGCCGATGTTGCTGGTGTTACTAATAATTTGACTGTTATTGAATGTGACTTGACCTGGGCTGGTAATCTTGACTTCACCAGCTCTGTCGCTACCATTGGTGTCGCTTTCAATCGAACTGTTGTTGAAGGTGAGATTGCCTAAACTGGTGACGGTGACATCGCCGGATTGTCCTTCACCCCCAACATCTAAGATTATTGTTCTAAAAAATAATAGCACTTCCACCTGCTTGCTCGTGAGGATGCGGGTATTTGTCACAGATAAATCCCCCAACCCCCTTATTTCAACCGTTCCAGCTTGATTTGAAGAGGATAGGGTTAAGATTTCCAGGTTGGTTATGGCGTTTCCAGCTTCTAAGGTGACATTTCCACCGTTTCCGGCTGTTTTGTTTTCAGAAAGGGCAAAGGAAGATAGGAGTAAGTTAGCAGAAGTGCCGATAATATCGCCATCTCTAGCGATGAGGGAAATCTCCCCCCCGTTGGCGGCATTGCCAGAATCAGAGTAAGAGAAGGAGTAAACCCCTGAGTTATCGCCAAAAGAGATATCGCCGCCGCTCAAGCTGATTTGTCCCCCATATCCGGCATTGCCATCAAAAGAAGAGTAATAGTCGGAGTACACCGATGTGTCTACGCCAAAAATGATAGCGCCGCCCCACAAGCTGAGTTGTCCCCCATCTCCACCATTGCCATAATTAGAGAAAGATTCGGAGTCCACCCCTGAGTTATCGCCAATAGAGATATCGCCGCCGCTCAAGCTGATTTGTCCCCCATTTCCGGCATTGCCATCAAAAAAAGAGTAAGAGACGGAGTACACCCGTGAGTCATCGCCAAAAAAGATATCGCCGCCGCTCAAGCTGATTTGTCCCCCATCTCCACCATTGCCAAAAATAGAGAAAGATTCGGAGTACACCCCTGAGTTATCGCCAAAAGAGATATCGCCGCCGCTCAAGCTGATTTGTCCCCCATTTCCGGCTTTGCCAGAATCAGAGGAAGAGCTGGAGATAACCAATGAGTTATCCCCAAAAGAGATATCGCCGCCGCCCAAGCTGATATCTCCCCCATCTCCACCATTGCCATCAAAAAAAGAGAAAGAGTCGGATAACACCAATGAGTCATCGCCAAAAGAGATATCGCCGCCGCTGAAGCTGATATCTCCCCCATCTCCAGTATTGCCATCAATAGAGTAAGACTCGGAGCTCACCTGTGAGTCATCGCCAAACGTGATATCGTTACCCGCACTCAAGCGAATTTCTCCCCCATCTCCGGTATCACCCCCACCCGAATAGGAACCAGACACTATGTCTTGGGAAACAATATTCCCCTGTGCCATCAGAATAATTGCTCCCCCATTAGCGGCATTCTGATTAAAATTGAACTCAGGCACAATCAAACCAACTCCTTCAAAAAATTCTTTAACAAAAGCGCCTGATGCGGATAAGAGTTCTGTACTGAAAATATCCCCCCGACTATCAATCGTAATCGCGCCCCCATCCCCGCTTCTATTCATCGTATCAATCCGGCTAACTCGAATATCCCCCGCTAAATTCGACTGATACTGATTGGTTAAAAATACCACTCCCCCAGGATTCGTCACGTTCCCATCAATTCTTATATCCCCCCTCGTCCCCATCCCCCCTGTACCGGGAACCATGGGCGAAAAACCAGCCGTTTCCCCTGTCACCCCCACTGTGCCAACAGCAGTTGTCCCCGCCCGAATATCCAGGGTTGGCTGTTTTGAACCATCAATCTCTATTGGTGTCCCATCGGATAAAGTCACCGTCTCCTGAATCGAATTCTCCGAAGTATCTGTCCCCGTAATTTCCACATCCCCAGTAATCCTGACAGTCCCCCCCGCTAAAATATGCAGAGAAGCCCCTTGATAACTATCAAAACTTACATCCCCACTGGCGCGAATAACTGGGTCATCAGGACTATATAAATTCCCCAAACTCCCATCCAACTGTTCAATGCGAAAACTTCCCCCACTCCAATAATGAGCATCGCCGCCCACATCAGCCGCACTTCGCAACACCATATCCCCACCGGAAAACAACCCACTATCGGGATGATTTAAGGCGAAAATATCAATCCCTTGATTTCCTGTTAATAGGAGATTTCCCCCAGCAGTGGCAATAAACGGATTGGTTTGACTATCCCGTATCGTTACCGTATCCTGTGCTTGTAGGGTTAAATCCCTCCCAGAACGCAACTGTCCCTGTAAATCCAAATTCTCCCCATCTAACGTCAGATTTCGCCCCGTGGTTAAATTCCCTCGATTAGTAATCTTACCCCCCGCTGCTTCTACAGCATTATAAAATAGCGCCCCAGGACTCACCGAGAGTAAACGACTACTTCGAGGTTGAGTCGCACTAAAAACTCCATCCTCACCCAACTCTATCCCTGACGCTGTGGTGGCGACAAAGGAACCTTCTATATCTAAACTGGCATTTTCGCCAAATAAAATCCCATTGGGATTGAGTAAAAATAGATTCGCTTCACCCAATACCCCTAACCTGCCCAATATAGTCGAGACATTATCCCCAGTAACCCGTGACAGGATATTTTCTATCCCATCCGGATTAGTAAAATAAACCCCTCTCCCTTCGGCGACATTAAACTCTATGAAACTATGAAACAGATTCGCGCCGCGAGTGGCGCCCCCATCAATTCTGTCACTAAGTATTTCCCGAATTATTGCATCGGGGTTAACCACAGAACTTTCCGCCCCTAGGGTATCATCGGGTATCACCTGGGCGAAGACTGCTTCATTTCCCCCGGTTACCAATGCGCCGATTAATCCGACAGTGCCAATGATAAACGACTGCCAACGCCCAGCCAACCTGTTTATTATCATCACGGCAAACGTCTCCTGAGAATTGTAATGAATTAAGCCATCGGGTTTTGATGTTTATCGGGCGCACGTCGGGGTTTGGTGTCAACTTAAGGTGAAAACCAATGCTTCTATCTACTCCTTGACATTTTCCCCCTCATCCCCTCACCCCAACTCCATCCCCCCTAACCCCCCTTTGAAAGGGGGGAACGGAGTTGGGGAACCGGATTCTCTTGCTCCCCTCCCCCGTGCAACAAAAGCGCAGCATCCTCTTTCCTCCCCCCTCTTGTAGGGGGGAACGAGGGGGGTTGGGAGAGGGGTTGGGGGAGAGGGGTTGAGCTTTTGTTGACACCAATGACGGAGCGTGCGCCCCTACGAATCTGGCAAAAGCGGGAGGCTACGTCTGAATTCCAACCTAATCGTCAATTTGGTATCAAATATGACAAAATATCACCGAATAATATCTTGGCAAACCCCAAGTCTTGATACCAATTATGCCAGTAAATTTGATAGTTTTCTAGCCTTATTTACCAAAATACCAGAAGGCGACGGAACCTGTGATGAAGTTAAGTGCAAGCTGGATTGCAGAATTCAGACAAGCGGGTTGCACACTTAAGCGCTAAAAGCAGGGGGAGCAGGGGGAGCAGGGGGAGCAGGGGGAGCAGGGGAAGCCTTATAGAGGTGTTCCGAGGGAACTATGACTTGTACTACCCCCGTTATTATCAAGTCCGCGCAGGCGGACTTTGTTTGTGTAGCAGCGATTTCAATCGCCTCCTCTTGCTGACGTTTGTTACATTGACGCTCTCCCGGTTAAAACGCGGGAGATTCTTAGTTCATCGAATCAGCCGTAAACCTTTGTATCTCTCCCATTGACGCCGCCAATGTTCGAGCAATACCTAACCAAATACCCGCTTCTCAAAACTACTAAGTATCGAGTCAGTTTACAGAAGAGATGGTGGGCAATTCTCCCTAAGCTTTCAGGAGACAACTGAGAGTGCCTGATAAGCCGTTTCTTCTCTCTTCCCTTGGTTCCTGTGCGCCCCACAGTACCGTTCTATTAAATGGTTACTTTTCTAGGTTCACACACCAACTGTTAGTTGATGATTGGGTTTTTAAAGAGGATTTTCCCTACCCTCTAGGCATTACTACTTTCTAGGCGGTCGTGCGTGGACACCACGGATTTGTATAGTCACGTCCTAGCGGTTTTTCAGCCTGTACCTGTTATAATTATAGCGCCAAAATAACAATTTGACACTTTTTTTACTGGCAACTAAAGTTGCTAATCCGCTTCGCTTGGTTTCATCCCTCGGATAAATCACGAGGGAGCCTGCACCATCGCTTATTTGTAAAAATCTATGTATGCACACCGTCCCAATAATCAGGAGGCGGATTATCCTGATAATGTTTAGGTTAGCCTGTTGGGTTTCGTTCCTCAACCCAACCTACAAAGGTGATATGCTCCCGGTTATTTTCTAGTCATTGTATGTACACCGTCCCAATAATCAGAAGGTGGATTATCCTGATAATGTTTAGCCCGTTCGAGGTGAATCAAAACCGGCTTATCATTGGGTTCAAGTTGATAAGCTTGTTCAAAATACACAATCGCCCTGGAGAAATCGCGATTCATGTAGGTTTTACGTCCTTTGGCATACAGGTCTAAAAATTTGTGAGTTTTATCGTTGAGAGGCGTGTCGATATCTTGAAGCAAATGATAAATGCTAACCGCTTGATTTTTTCCCTTCACCCGAATTTTATCCAATTCCCGCACCCAAACATTTTGGCGACAGAGGTTATAGGTATATTCACTAATGATAATATCGCAGCCGTACTCTTTAGTAATACTTTCCAGGCGGGCGCTGAGATTCACGCCATCTCCGATAACCGTATAGTCCATGCGTTTGTGGGAACCAATATTACCCGAAACCACTTCTCCTGAACTAATTCCAATCCCAATATGAATTAAAGGTTGGCGATTTTTCATCCGAGGTTCATTAAACTTGGCTAAGCGCCAGCGCATATCTAAAGCCGACTGAACCGCCATCCAGCCATGATTTTCTTTTAACGCCAAGGGAGCGCCAAAAACTGCCATTAGCGCATCACCAATAAATTTATCTAAAGTCCCTTTATGCTCAAAGACCGATTCGACCATTGTTTCAAAGTATTTATTCAGCAGCGATACAACTTCCGACGCTCCCAAGTTTTCGGTTAAAGTTGTATACCCCCGAATATCTGAAAATAAAATGGTGACATCCTTTTTACTTCCCTGCATCAGTGCATCTTCACCTAACGCCAAGACTTCATCCGCTACCTCTGGCGTCATGTAGCGATACATCGTTGTTTTCAGCCGCTTTTCTCGACTAATGTCTTCTAATACAACCAAACCCCCTCGCACCGTTCCTTGGGGATTCGTTAGCGGATTGACCGTCAAATTAATACTCCGTTCAATGGGTTGGACTTGCTCTTTAGATAGATAGGATGAAGATAGATAGGATGAGGTAGGAACAGGACTGGGAGCTTCATTCCAGAGACTATAGATTCTAGGGTTATCGCTTTTGGGAATAGCGAGGAGATAAAGATGAGTATCATCATTCGATTGGCAATAGGGGGGAGTATTCGGTTTTTCTATCTCTTCCAGTGGACATTGGAAAAGACCGACGGTTAAATTTTGTTCGGGGAGGTAATGCTTCGCACCCGTAGTTAGGCTGTCTTGTAACCGGACTTGGAGATATTCAATCGGCACAACCTCCCAGACATAGCGACCCGTGAGTTTCTCTTCCCACAAATGACGATTGCGATTATCGGCTTGTTGTAAGGGACACCCCAGTAATCCTAGCGCTGCATCATTAATGGTCACGATTCGTCCCTGCATATCGGTAGAGATAACCGCATCAGAAAGGCTTTGCAGGATGTCTTTTTGATATTGCTTTTCGATCAGAACATTCTCAAACAGTTTAGCATTTTCCAGGGCAATTCCGGCTTGAATATTAAATGCCCGCATAAATTCTTCATCGGAGGTGCTGAAGCTACCTTGATGCTTATTAATCAGTTGAGTTACACCAATTAAATCCCCCACCGAGTTAAAGACGGGCATACAAAGAAGATTGCGAGTCACATAGCCTGTTTTTCTGTCTGTAGTCGGATCAAACCGAGGATCTTTATACGCATCGGCAATATTCAATGGTTGACCCGTAGACGCCACGTAACCCGCAATCCCGCGATTGGCTGGGATACGAATTTCCATCATCTTGTTGCCATCAGCCGTCGCGACTTTACTCCACAGTTCCCCAGTATCTTTACTTAGCATAAATAACGTAGAGCGGTCTGCTTGCATTAACTCCCGCGCTTGATCCATGACTAGACGCAGTGTGGCTTCTAGGTCTAAACTTTGACCTAGGTACTGGGTTGCTTTTAGAAGTGCAGCGGCGCCGCGTTGGTTCCGGGCTGCCATGTAGAATGATTGGCAAGTTTCCAGGATAATGCCAATAGAGGCGGCAAAGTCACGGAAGCGCTGTTCATCTTCTTCGTCAAACGGTACACCCCCAGCTTTATTCAATAGCTGTACTACAGCGACAATCTTTTTATTGCTGCTGACAATGGGCATACACAAGAGGGAATCGGTATGATAGCCGGGAGACTCGTCAACTTCCGGATTAAACAAGGGGTGGTTATAGGCTTCGGTGATATTGAGCGATTCACCTGTCGTCGCCACATGACCGGCTAAACCCACCGTCAGGGGAATGCGAACTTCCTTGGCGGCGTTGTCCTCACCAGAGGGAATTTTTGCCCAAAGCTGGTCTTTGTCACCATCAACCAGGAAGATAGTTGTACGCTCAGCTTGCAGGAGTTGACCAATTTTTAGAGTAAATGCCTCCATCACCTGTTCCAGCATGGTTTCGAGCGCTTCATGGTTAATCATTTCCAGCGCTCGCAGAAATTGCTGAAATTCAGCGGTGATGAAGTCCAGTAAGCAGATAAATTCGGGAAGGGAGAGGTCTTTAACTCGATGAGTTAGGACGCTAGTGCGATTGAGTTGGGTTAACTGAGTCAATGTAGCAAGAACGCTACCGGCATTAGACAGTGTCATAGTATTCGCTGTTCAACAGCTACTTTTGGCTCTGGCTGTCAGACGTGCTCTCATGCACGTCGGGTATTAGAATGCAGTCTGGGTAAAACAAATAAGCGCAGCGATATCGGTGAAAATTGAAAAACGCTTCCGTTTTCCGTTAGTTTAGACCAATCTCAATTTTAGACAAATTTATCTGCCTGAGTTGTTATTTGTCATTTATGCTTTGTCCTTTGTCATTTCCTCTTGTTGCCTCTATTGTCTCATCCTTGGGTCTTCACCCGATGTCCAGAGGGATTCTTGCTGGCTCAGTTGAGGATTTCTCTACCAGCTCCCTGATCTCCCTTTGTCGGGAGGCTCCCCGATGCCTCCCTATCCAGAATTTGCTGGTATAATCCCTAAATTTGAACTTTATTAGAGAATAATAATATTTGCACAGATATAAGAGGGCACGGCAATGCCGTGCCCCTACCACAGTTTAGGGACATGGCACTCTGATGCGGTAGAGGTACGACAAAACCACGCCCTAATTAAGCCGCCGTTAAGAGCGATCGCGACAAAACCACGCCTTGATAATATTGTTGTAACTGACGGGTTGCGGCTGACCAACTCCAGCGTTCGGCTTCCGCCCTAGCGTTTTGGCGTAGGGTTTCCCGTTCACTTTGTTCCTGGAATAGACGTTGAGTAGCCGCGATCGCGCCTTGTTCATTTTGCGGATCAAATAAGTAGCCGTTGACCCCATCAGTGACGATATCAGGAATCCCACCCGAACGCGCCGCCACTACCGGACACCCCGCCGCCATCGCTTCTAGCAAGACTAATCCCAAGGTTTCGGTACGGGAGGGGAAAATAAACGCATCCGCCGACGCAAAGGCAGAACCTAAAGGTTCGCCTGTAAGATACCCAACAAAATGGGTTGGGGTTCCGGCAAAATGTTTTTCTAAGGCGCTGCGATGGGGTCCATCTCCCACTAACGCCAAACGCGCACCGGGGATGGATTCGAGAACCGGTTTAATCCGGTCAATTTCCTTTTCTGCTGATAAACGCCCAACATAAAGCAACAAGGGACTTTCCGGGTGTCCTTGGGACAAGTGCGATCGCATCTTTTCAGATGCCAAACTAGGATGGAATGTCTCGGTATCCACACCCCGTTGCCACAAATCCAATCGTTGAATCCCCCGCCCTCTCAATTCCTCAACCATCGCCGTCGAGGTACATAAATTAAGCTGGGCTTGGTTGTGATTGGCTTTAATTAATTCCCACATCACTGGTTCTAACATCCCTAACCCATAATGCTGAAGATATTGGGGTAAATGGGTGTGATAGGACGCGACTAAAGGAATTTGCATCACCCTAGCATAATACAGTCCCCCTAACCCTAATACCGCCGGATTCACCACATGAATCACATCCGGCTTAAATTCGGCTAAAGCCATGCCAATCGCGGGTCGAGGTAATGCCAGTTTCAGTTCTGGATATAGAGGTAATGGGAAACCCGAAACGCCATAAATTCTGGCACCTTTGTGTTCAGTGAGTCCACCATCGGGACAAATAACCAGAACATCGTCACCATTGCGTTGTAAATGGTCAACCGTGTGCCGCAGTCGAGTGACAATTCCATCAACTTTTGGCAAAAAGGTTTCAGTGAATAAGGCAATTCGCATAATCGTGTGACCGTGTGCGGAGTGTTAATGCAAAAGGCAGAAGGATTCTTACTGGTATGGGGTCGTTTCAGTCATTATATCTGTCTTAACCTTTATGGCGACAGCGATAAAGACTAAGAGCGTTCATCGTGTTTTTGCGGTAAGGTACAGAGTCCATGAATGCCGATAGCCGCGATGATTCCCCCTAATAAAACGCCCACACCTTCAGCCAAACAATTGATTCGATGTCTGTTTTCTGCGGCTTGGGCAATGGATAAGTCACGCATTGTCGAGGATGGAGATTGAGACAACGTTTGGTAATAAGTATGGTGACGCTCTAATGCTACCCATTCTGGCAGAAGATAATAGGCACTCAGGGCAGATGCGGCGAAACCAGGTAAGACTAAAAACACGAGAAGAATTGCCGATTTTATCATCTTCATGACCAGCTATGAAAATCTGGCTATTCCCATCACAAATGGGATGGGGTAAGAGGAAACTTAGATTTTCTAGTTCCTCTTACCGAAACCATCGGTTCAGTTATCATCGTGGGCGGTTCTCGACTAAGTTGGGTTAAAAAAACGGGAACATAAACCACCGAAACTCCTATTTTTTCCCATTGATGTTTTATTTCTTCCCTACCGTAGTCCTGAATTCTGAACCGATAGTCTAGAGATTTATCGCCGCCAAGACACCTTGGGTAAGATTTGTTTTTCATCTACACGGTGCTTGTACTTGCTGGCAAAGTTAAGTAAGGAATCGATCAGGGAATCAGATAGGTAGTGGGGTTGGAGTCCTAAACTTAACAGGCAAGTATTTTTGGCGTAGAAATAGTGCTGTTCTAACTCAACCCGTGGGTTATCGAGGTGCTGAATATCCACATCGATATCCAAATGGGTTCCCGCATTTTTCACCATCACGGCTAAGTCGCCCACACTGAACATTTCCGTGAACTGGTTGAATACACGGAATTGACCGGGATCAGCCGGATTTGCGATCGCGAGTTCGACACAGCGAACCGTATCCCGAATATCTAAAAAGCCCCGCGTCTGACCCCCTTTACCGTATACTGTCAAGGGATGACCGATCGCCGCCTGGATACAGAAACGGTTTAAGGCGGTACCGAAAACGCCATCGTAGTCGAGGCGGTTTATCAGCATCTCATCCATACCCGTTTCTTCGGTTAAGACACCATAAACGACGCCTTGATTGAGATCCGTTGCCCGTAACCCCCAAATTTTGCAAGCAAAGTGGATATTATGGCTGTCGTGGACTTTGCTGAGGTGGTAGAAGCTACCGGGTTGCTTGGGATAGGGTAAGGTGTCTTTGCGTCCATTATGCTCGATGGTGATATAGCCTTCTTCGATATCGATATTCGGCGTTCCATATTCACCCATCGTCCCCAGTTTTACCAAATGGCAATCGGGGAAGTCTTGTCGCATGGCGTACAGAATATTCAGCGTCCCTACGACATTATTTACCTGAGTCAGTACCGCATGTTCCCGGTCAATCATGGAAAATGGGGCAGATCGTTGTTCACCAAAGTGAACGATTGCCTCGGGTTCAAACTGATGCAGGGATTTAATCAGGAAATCGTAGTCGGTAATATCACCCACGAACAAGTCAATGGATTTTCCCGTCAGATCCTGCCAACGCTGGAGGCGTTGCTGAATCGGTGCAATTGGCGTCAGTGTTTCTACACCTAGTGTCATATCCCAATGACGGCGCACCAGGCTATCTATAATCCCGACGTCATATCCTTTGTTGGATAGATGCAGGGCGGTTGCCCACCCACAATAACCATCGCCACCAATAACCAAGACTTTCATAGTCGATCCATAAATTGTGCTTGCCGATACTCGGTAAATGTATCAGGTTTCGGGTACTCTCGAACCATTAAACTCAGCGATCGCACCTTAAATCATCCTACATGCATACAAGTCAGCCAACTCTACCCGCCAACTGTACCCTCCGACGCGCCTATTCTGGGGATCGGGGCGCGATTTTCCGATTGGTACTGGGGGCAAAACTTGATCCGACGCAGTTACGATGGCAGCAATTCTGGGTGATTGAATGTCAGGGACAGGTGGTGGCTTGTGGACAGTTGCGCCAGTTTGCTGACGCCCAAGAGTTGGGCAGTTTGGTTGTCGCCCCAGAGTGGCGCGATCGCGGTTTGGCAACCCTGCTGATGCACCATCTGATCGCCCAAGCTAGCTTTCCCCTTTATCTGGAATGCTTGGGGAAACCCTTAGCCCAGTTCTACAGGCGCTTTGGCTTTGTCCCGGTGTCCTGGCAAGAGTTGCCGCGATCGCTTAAAATTAAATTTGGTTTGTCTCGTATGGCAAAAATTATTTTGCGACTCCCCGTAGAAATTATGCACCTGACATCAACCTATCAATAACTTAAACCTTGTTCAATTTTTATTCTTCTGGGTAAAAAGAAAGTTTTGTCCTTAGGTTTTCTTAATCTAAAACCCTTATACCCTAAGGAATAATACTTAATAATATTTTTTTATAATCCTACGAGGTACGGGAGATTCTCCCCCCCCCCCGCAAGATCTCAACAATTCGATTGTTATGTAACAATTATTATTATTTTCAGGAAAACCTAACAAATTCGATTGACTCACCAGATATAAGGAAATACAATAACGAAGTTGCCCTACTCCTGAAGATAGATGTAACATCTATCTAGCAGTCGTTTAATTAATAGTGACAACTGTCCTACTTCATAAGGTGCGATTCCATGACAAAATTCATGAAACTTACCTCACTTGCTGCCTTAACGGTTGCTACCACTGCCGCTACAGTCAGTCTAGCTAATGTATCACCCGCTACAGCCGCTTCAATGAAATATGATCTACAAATCAATGGTATAGAAGTTCAATCAGGAATATTGGGTGGTTCAACAACAATAAATGTAGCTGCAGGTTCCTTCACCACGAACGATTCAATGGATGCAATTGAATCAGTTGCTCTAAAGTTGGGGAATCTCCAATTTAATCAAGGGCAATTTGTCACTAATGGCTCCCAAACCAATATTCTATTCAGTACGCCTTCTCAGAGTCTCACTCTGTTTGACATACTGCCACTTCCCCAGGAAATTGGTGGTATGGCAAGTGGACAAGCCACTTTGGCAAATGGAAATTTAACTGACTCTGTCTCCTACAAACTAACTAAACTTGCCTCTGTTCCTGAACCACTGACAATCCTGGGTTCAGCCGCCGCATTAGGCTTTGGATTCGTACTCAAGCAAGAGAATTCGAGAAAGAAGAATAAAGTCAACTAGTAATCCTATATCTACAGAAAACTAACGTCCATGTTTGATGGGGTGCATCCCAAAGGGCGCAAACCTTGCGCCCCTACAATCTATTTGAATATAAATCAGATAGTTAAGGCTTGCTGTAAATCATTGAACCCTGTAGAGACGCGCCATGGCGCGTCTCTACAATCTATCCCGCAACGCCTCTAATTCTTCTGGCAAGGATAAAGGATTATATCCTAACCCAAACGCCTTGGAACTATTCAAGGAAACATCTGGAGGTCTTGGCGCTGCCATTTTTACCTCGGCTTGTTTACAATAGTTTAATCCGGTTTTAGGTAATTTTAACACATCAACCAAGAGACGACCAAAGTCATAGCGTGATATCCGTTCCCTTCCACCCAGATGCAGGTAGCCTTGAATGTTATCGAGGGCTAATAATATCCCTTTAGCGGCGGTGGTTCCACTCACAGGCGTGCGAAATTCATCAACAAATAATTTTAACTCCCCTCCCGCTTGTAAAATGTCAATAAATGGCTGGATAAAGCTAGTCGCTGTTGGTGTCGCCTGACCAAACATTAAGGGCATTCTACAAATTGCTGTCCGAGGATAACGGGTTAACATCATATTCTCAGCCCTAACTTTTTGTTCCCCATAATAACTAATTGGCGAAACCGGATCAGTTTCCCGATAGGGTGGGTTTAAACCATTGAATACCAAGTCAGTAGATGTAAATACACAAGGAATGCCATAATCCGCACAAAGTCCCGCGATATTACCAGATGCTATAACATTGATCAATTCTGTCTCCTGGGGATGCATTTGGCAAAAATTAGGATTGGATTGAGCAGCGGTATGAATAACGGCGTCAGGTTTAATGTCTTGAAAAAGTTGTTTTAGTTCCGGGAAATTGGTTAAATCAACGTTTATTGTGTTGATACCTGGACTATTAATTAACTTAGAAAAGCAAGTTCCATAAACATTCCATTCGCCTTTAGACAATTGGCAAATATGCCACCCCAAAAAGCCACTAATACCTGTAATTAATAACCTTTTCATCTCATTCTTTTCCGGTAAATCCTGGTAAAATACCTGCTTATCTATGGGGATTGGGCGAAGCTTATGCGCTGGAATATTGGTATAAAACCGAGACGTTTGGGCGCATAAGCGAGAGCCCCTACGAATGCATCTTGGGGATTGGGCGAAGCTTATGCGCTGGAATATTGGTATAAAACCGAGACATTTGGGCGCATAAGCGAGAGCCCCTACGAATGCATCTGATCCCAAATATATTTATAATATTCCATCACTTTGACTCACAGGTTAAGACTTCATTAACAGGTGCAAATCCTTCGGGGTCATCATAGCCAACTAACTCAGAATAGTAATTCTTGTTTTGCAGGAGAACCACCCGCGCTGTGTCCAAGGGGGTATCATAAAACGTGAGTTCTCGTTTCGTTGTCAGGGAAATATTTTCAGCAACATCTGAGGGAAACTGTTCATAAGTAACAATTGTACTTCCCTCGTCTTCTGTAATGGTAATATATGCCCTCATTCCCAAAGGATTAGGTTGACCAGACTCAGGATTATATTGGCAGATTCTACCCGTGCTAGAAGCCGCGCAATTCAAAGGAAAAATAACAAAAACTAGGGCAACAACCCACTTTGACGAATTAATTTTCATGAGACATCACCTGAGAAAGGATATTTTTATGGTGTTTAGACATTCCTTGAGCCGTTTCACCTATCCAGAAATATACTCGATTCATATCATATCCGATTTAATCCTTACACTTTGGTCTTCAAGGGAAGGAACTATTGTTGCCCGTTAAAAGGAAATGATAACTGTTTCGGCGGACATGATAGAATATCATAGTTCATCCTCTGCCAGTTCCTTCATTTCTTGTAAAGACTGCCAACCGGGTTTCCACAGAGAACGGTCTTTAAGCTGTTGAGCATTAAGCCAAAAGCGAACAGTAGGGTCACAAGAAGCCACCATTTCAGCAAAAACCCATTGACCCTGATTTTTGCGGTTGACTACTTGAAAATGTCGCCAACCCCATGTTTGTTGAGTCGCTGTCCATTTGGAACCAACCAGATAAGGAAATTTTTGTTTTGCCATTAATAATTGGAAACGTATTGACCCTTCACGTCATTCGGTGGCGGTGTGTAGGGGCGGGTTTCACTATTATCGTTTCTTACTTAACCCAAATGTAACTAAACCCGCCCTGATCCAATTTTGAATTAATTCCCCCATCTTCCCCATCTCCCAGACGCGCCATGGCGCGTCTCTACCTGCTTCCCCATTCCTCATCCCTTACGCTCAGACAACAGGCGTGCGGCAATAATTCCACCAATAAAGCCAAATAAATGCCCTTCCCAGGATACACCGGGAACCGTTGGTAAAATACCCCAAATTGCTCCTCCATAGAGAAATCCCACGATAAGGGAGAGTAAAATAGAGGGAACATTGCGTTGAAAATAGCCACGCAATAGCAGAAAACCAAGATAGCCAAAAACTAGACCGCTAGCGCCAATGTGAACACCAGGAAAACCGATTAGCCAAACCCCTAAACCACTGACAACCATGGTGATGGCGGTAACAATAAAAAAGTCGCTGGTTTCTTGTAACATGACAAACCAGCCTAGAGTGAGAAAGGGGATAGTATTGGCAATCAGGTGACCTAAATCACCATGGAGAAACGGGGCAAATAGTATACCCCTTAACCCGATAATTTGCCGGGGGAAAATACCATAGCGGTCCAGTGCGCCTTGGAAAATAATTAAATCAATGAGTTCTAAAACCCACATCACGGCGACAAGTCCGCCTAAAATGGTAGCCTGGGTTTTGACTTCACGGGCAAGTGCTTTGGTTTCCTGATGGACAAGTTCTCGGGTTTCCCGGTTGCTCATGGCTAGACCTCTGGGATAGAGTGTTGAGTATTAATGGTTCTAGGGTAGCAATTTCCTGTGACATCCTCCGACAGCAATCCTGGTGAAGGGCGGGTTTTGGATGAGATGGTATTAATTTCCCCGTTAATTGAGTTCCTAAACCCGCCCCTACATTAAACACAGATGCAATCCTGGGGAAGGGCGGGTTTTGGATGAGATGATATTAATTTCCCCCTTAATTGAGTTCCTAAACCCGCCCCTACATTTAGATTTCCCTGTAAACTATGGGTTAAAAATTTTCAATCGCGACGGGTTCAATGGGTTGGGCTAACTCAAAACCGAATATCCGCGAATAAAAGTATAACTCGGCTTCTAAGGTGCGCTTGATGTTTTGTGCCCTTCGGAATCCATGCTGTTCTTCTGGGTAGGTGACATAAGCTACAGGTAATCCCTTGGCTTTTAACGCCTCTACCATCGTCTCGGCTTGGTTGGGGGGAACCACTTTATCTTCTAACCCTTGGAAGAAAATCACCGGACAGGACAGTTGGTCGGTAAAATGAATAGGCGATCGCGCTTTGTATAAGTCTTGGCGTTCTGGATAGGGACCAATTAATCCATCCAGGTAACGAGATTCAAATTTATGGGTGTCGGTGGCTAAGGTTTCTAAGTCGCTGACGCCGTAATAACTAGCCCCGGCTTTAAAGATATCCCGGAAGGTAAGGGCGGCTAATGTAGTATAACCGCCAGCGCTACCCCCTGCGATCGCTAAACGTTCTCCATCGACGAATCCTTGTTCAGCGAGGTACTTTGCACCATTGGCGCAGTCATCGACATCGACTATTCCCCATTGATTCTGGAGGCGTTGGCGGTATTCGCGTCCATACCCTGTACTTCCACCATAGTTAACATCTAAGAAGGCAAAGCCGCGACTCGTCCAATATTGGATTTTTAGATTAAAGGTACTGGATGTAGATGCAGTTGGTCCACCGTGACTTTTGACAATCAGGGGCGGTTTCTCGGTTTCGGGCGCTTGATACTCTTGGTTTTGCGGGGGATAGAAGAAGCCGTAAGCCGTTTGACCGTTTTCGGTGGGAAATGCGATCGCCTCGGGTATGGAGAGATATCCTTTATCTATGTCTAATGTTGTCGATTGACGCAGAACCTCTATCTGTTGGCTGGCTACGTCTAGTTGTACCACGGCGGTGGGTTCGGTTGCAGAACCGCCAATAAAGACGACGCGATTTTCTGTCACTTGCACCGATGAAATACTGGTATAAGGGGTTTCAATCGGGTTTAATTGTTTCGTCTGTAGATCGATACTCCCTAAGCGCCATCGACCTTGTACAGTATAGGCACAGATTAGGCGATCGCGCGATGAGATGCCATAAGTAGACATACCAAACACCCACTGGGGAAGACCAAACTCAGCCTCCATTTCCCAAAGGGATTCTACCTGGTTCTGATTCCAGCGATAAAGATTCCACCACCCTGTCCGATCACAAACGAAGTATAATGTGCGATCGGGTGACCATTCCGGTTGAAAGATTGACTCCTCAACTCCACCTGCAATACATTTGGCTTCACCTAATAATCCATCTGCTTGAATCGGCGCCACCCACAATTGTGTCCCATCCCATGGCATATTGGGATGATTCCAACTCAACCAGGCTAAGTGAGAACCATCCGGACTTAAGCGGGGTGAGGCGTAGAAGTCATTTCCTGTAGCGATAATTTGGATAGAGTCACTATTATTTAAAGGAATACTGACTAAGGTGTTAACGGGTTCTGCACCCTCACTGCTGTGATCTTCGCGCACACAAATCAGTCGTTGTCGCTGGGAGTCAATCACCATATCCGCATAGCGGAGAGTTCCTGCTGACTCTGGGGTGATGGGTTGGGGTTCTGCATCACTGGTGTGCTGGTAAAGGCGCTGATCTTTATAATTAGCAAAATAAATAATGCCATCCTTGACGGTGTAAGCACCACCCCCATATTCATGAACGCGAGTACGCACATTAAAACCAGGGGGGGTAATATCTGCGATCGCGCCATTCACCTGACGTCGTACAATCACATTACGTCCGGCTTCCATGGGTCGTGCTTCTATCCAGTAGGTATCCGTACCATCTAGGGTAATACTACCTAAGCCAATCGTACCAGCCACGATGAGTTCGGCTGCGATGGGAGAGTTCCAGGAACCGTAGGGAGAGAGTTGCGGTTGAGTCATCGTTAATTGTTTATGGAGTTTGCCAACATCTGTAGGGGCGACCCGCTGTATTAAAATAGGAAAACCAACAATTTGATCGGGTCGCCCGACCCATGATACCGTCAATTCATGACTAATAATATTGGGGTTGCCCCTGGAAAAAATTCACCTGTTTTCTTTCGCAAGGAGGCTTATGCTGTAATCTGTGATTCAGCGTTGAGAGGAATTGCGGGGCAACCGTTTGATATAGTCCCGAATAACTTCTGATATTTGTCTGTCTGTGTCTTGGGTATAATTATTTAACACCATCTGCATGTAGACTGGGGCGAGTCGAGACAGGTTAATTATCACACCTCGATATTTGCTCAGCGACTCGCCCTTACAATCCCGAACCCGATAATTCCCACAACCGCGATCGCGTCTTGGATCGGGTTATCGTTGAAAAGGTAGACTTCGCCAACTCCTCCCAGCCCGATCGCCAATCACCGTTGATGGATATTAATCAGTTACTCCTCTGGATTGTCTGCACCTCCTGCATTCTGAACATTATCGTCGGAATTCGTCGTGCTAGGAGTTCAGATTCAGCCCCCTACATCCATAGCTGGATGATTGTTTCCGGTTTGGTGTTAGCCACAACTGCTATCTTGTATGTCCTCACTCCAGAGAATGCAGGCTGGATTGGCGGGGGGTTATGGGGATTGTTGATTTTAATGCCAATTCTGGGGTTTAGACTCATGAATCAATTGGCATATCAGGAACGCTTTGGCGCGGCTAGCCGACTGGGTAAACTCCTGTGTTGGCTGCACCCCGCCCAGAATTGGCGTCAATTTTCTGAATTATTGGACACGCTAGAACAATTGAAGCAAGGTTCAACCACTGAAGCCACGGCAATTATCAATCGCTACAAAACCACCAATCGTCCTCTGGTGCGACACACTATTGCAACCCTCTACAAAATGGAGGCGCGTTGGCAAGAGTTGCGGGAGTGGATTGAAACCAACGTATCACAGAGTGCCCTAGAACATGATCCTAGCCTGATCTTGTACTACCTGCGAGCGTTGGCAGAAATGGGGGACTTAAATGGCTTGCTCGCCCAAATCGAACGGTTTGAACCTATCTTAGAACAAAGCGATCGCGGCATCAATCAGAGTCAAGCTTATTTATTTGCCTTTGCCTTTTGCGGTCAAAAAGCCCAAGTCGCACAATTGCTCACTAAACCTTTAGCATTTTATCCAAATTACATTCGCCGATTCTGGTTAGCTACGACGGATTGGGCGGCGGGAGAGGTAGAGGGGGCGAGTCAGCAACTGTTGGCTATTTCTAACCGCCATACTGGACTCTACCGCCATGCTATCCAAGCTCGTTTATCCCAGTCACCTGTCAACCCTGATGCTGTTTTAACTCAACATTCTCGGCAGATTTTAGCACGACTGACACTCAATCTCCAACATCAGATCCGATACGGTTCTAGAGAACGGCTTTTGGGTTCTAGAGCGTATACGACTTGGGGAATTATTGGATTAAACCTAATCGTGTTTGGATTGGAAATTCACTTGGGCGGAAGTGAAAATCAGCAGGTTTTATATGCTCTCGGAGCATTAGTGCCACAGGAAGTTCTCGACGGTGCTTGGTGGCGATTATTAACATCAACATTTTTGCACTTTGGTTTTCCGCATCTATTAATGAATATGCTGGGTCTTTATATCCTTGGACCCTTTGTCGAATATGCCCTCTCTGGGTGGCGATATTTACTACTTTACCTCAGTAGTGGTGTAGGTTCGATGTTGGTGGTATCTCTAGCCACTCATTTTGGATACTCTGAGGCGCAGTTTGTGGTTGGGGCATCCGGTTCCGTGATGGGAATTGTGGGCGCAACGGCGGCTATTTTAGTTCAAGGTTGGCGGCGCGAAAAATCGCGTTTAGCCTCTCGTCGTTTGCGGTTTATTTTATTTATTATTGCCTTTCAAGTGGTCTTTGACCTATCAATTCCTCAGGTAAGTTTCACGGGTCACACGTCAGGCTTAATTATCGGTTTTTTGGTGGGGCTTCTGCTGTACCATAAGTGATACTAAATCCGGGTTAATTACCCCCGTCTGAGCCACATCTAGTAGGGGTACGGCATTGCCGTGCCCCTACAGGTAGCTCTATACTGTGTGCAGAATGCAGAATAAAGAAAACATTTGGTTGTTCTTGGGAAGAATTGCTGGAAGTACAAGGGGATAATTCCTTCGATGATTAAATAGTCAGGAGTCACACGGAATTTGATGAAATTGCTGATCAGCAACGATGATGGAATTTTTGCCTTGGGTATTCGCACCCTAGCTGATACACTGGCACAAGCGGGTCATGATGTTACCGTCGTTTGTCCAGATCGAGAGCGATCGGCAACGGGTCATGGTTTAACCCTCCATGATCCCATTCGCGCCGAAGCAGTTGATACGATTTTTCACCCGGCGGTTAAAGCTTGGTCTTGTTCCGGAACTCCCTCAGATTGTGTAAAGTTAGCATTGGGAGCCTTAATTGATCGTCCCCCCGATTTTGTCCTATCGGGGATTAATCACGGTTCTAACTTGGGTACCGATATCCTTTACTCTGGCACGGTTTCCGCCGCCATGGAAGGGGTTCTAGAAGGAATTCCCAGCATTGCCTTTAGTCTAACTAGCTACACTTCCAAGGAGTTTCATGTTGCAGCCACGTTCGCCAAAAGCCTGATTGAGCGACTCTCTGAGCAACCCCTCGCCAAAGTCATGTTACTTAATGTCAATGTACCGCCCGTGAGTATGGCGGAAATTGCTGGGGTGAAAGTTACCCGCCAAGGAATTCGCCGCTATTTCGACACCTTTGAGAAACGAGTTGATCCACGGGGGAAAACCTATTATTGGTTAGCGGGTGAAGTGATTGAGGATATAGAACAACCCCCCCATTCCCATCTTCCCCCCGATTTAGCTACTGATGTTCAAGCCGTTAAGGAAAACTATATTGCGATTACGCCCCTGCAATACAATCTGACGGATATTGGTGGCGTCTCTAGTTTGCAGAGTATAGAGTTGTGAAGTACTCCGGCTTGCTTCGCTGAAGCCGGAGCTTCATTGAAACAACCATCATCGCTTCCTGTCTCCCTTGCCGTTGCCTTTTTGTATTGCTACAAATTGGTCTTACACAGCATCTCTCGCCCTGTAGAGACGCGCCATGGCGCGTCTCTACATCACCTCAAAGGGTGAACCCAGGCAGCAACCCGCCTTCCGCAGGTCGTTATTCTTTGTTCGTACAACATGGCTTGGCTTTTCTTTTACCGCAGGGCGTAACCTTACGAACCAGTGGTCATATTCTTTCCTTGGCTGCGATGTTTGGAGCGGCAAGCATATTACTGCTACTTCGGAATTAGCCTGTCTGATGTCCATACGCCCAAGCGGGTCAGCAACCAATATACATGATAGTATTAGTCTGTTGATAGTTGCAACACAAAATGAAAAACCAAAACCTTCACGCAACATCAAGCGCATGAAAAAACTTAAGGCTTATGCTAATAACAAATATAAGACGGTTACTCAACTGATTGAAGACTGAATTGATAGACTACCGTTACCAGATGTACTGGAAACCTCCGTTCCTCCGGTTTCCCCTTGCACCGCTATCAGGGAAAATGTATCATTGCTTCCCCCAGCTCCCAGACGCGCCATGGCGCGTCTCTACATTGCTCCCCCTGCTCCCCCTAATTTATTGGGGCGTTTTCTGCAACTCCGGTCGCTCTTCCGGAACGATCGCGCCTTCTACAGGACATACCTGTAAACATATACCACAATCTATGCAGGTATCGAAATCAATCCAATACCAGTCTGTCCCCTTGACATTTTTGCCAGGACCTGGGTGAATGCAAGCAACTGGACAAGCATCGACGCAATCTGAAACCCCTTCGCAGGTTTCCGTAACAATAGTGTGAGACACAGTATTCCCTCTCGTAGTTACATGACATTTCGCAAACGTCATTTCGGTAACGGGTGATCCCCCATGGCTTTTATGTTACTGCATTAAATACTGTTTCTAACCTCGCACCTGTAATCCTTGCTCAACAGTGAAGCGATCCACAGCATAAAGCCCTAAATTTCTTATGATAGCAAGTGCAATTCGACTGATTTGATCGGAATGAGACTCACCTCTGGTGTATCTTTGACTTCTCGACGAGTTTTGATCAGGAAGCCACCGATGACATAAGCCGCAAATAAGAGTGCGATCGCGATGACAACCTGGAGCACGATATTACTAGGGCGTTTTTTCATAGTTAGATGTTAGCTGTTCAGTTATTTCTGCATTCTTGCATTACAGCAATAAATTTCAATATTTATTGGCAAAATGTACAGTTATTTCCTAACCTATTAATTTTTATCGGTTTGGTTTTACCTTTGCCTCTACCTCAGGGTGTAATACGAATGGCGTTCAATTAAGGGAATGGCGCTGAATTAAGATTGGTGGGCAATGCCCACCCTACGGTATATCAAGGGTTTCGTCGTTCCAGAACGGCAATTTTTCAGTGCTATTGAACTTAATATAGTTGAGTTTATTTCCACCGACTTACTTGAATTTTAATCGTTATCAATGGGTACAGACGCTGATAAAGGACGCCCTGTCTCCCCATTCCAAAAGATATCGTGAGATGTTAAAGGATTTTGGCTCAAACTAATTCCTAAGTCTTTATTCTCAAACAAACTATTCGTCTGGATCAAATTATCAATTGCGTCAGCCATTCCCCCAGGAACGGTTTCCCTCGTCGTAATTTGAATGCCATTAGCTCCATTATGGTGGATTATGTTATTTAAAATTTGGGTGTTAGTAATAGAGGCATTAAACCCGGCTTCATCCCCCCTTGCTTCTAAACGAATTCCATTATGACCATTATTCGCGATCGCATTCCCGGTGATCCGCGTTCCCCGAATCAAAACATCCATCAGCGGTAACACAGTACCGGGAGTGTAAATATTAGAAAATATGGCTATTCCATCACCACCATTGGCGATATTAATTCCACTGGGATTGATACCAATAGCGTTGATATCATCGGCAGTTGTATTAACCACAATACCAGCGGTTTGTGCCACAGCACTATCCATGAGTAGCGACAAGATGCTAACCAATAAACCAATAGATGCTAAACTTTTTAGGCGCGTATACATAATAACTTTTTCGGCGTAGTGCTATCCCAAAAATAATTGATCATGCCGTTGATAGGGTTAGCCAATTATAGAAGGAAATGGTATTAGGATGAGGAATATGACCCGACTCGTTTTCTCATCGGGTACGGCGTCTGTGTAAGGGCGGGTTTTATCGCAACCGCCATAGCTGTTAGGACACATCATTTATGTAGAGACGCGCTTTTGAAGCGTCTCTACAATGGTGCCTTTGTCCTAATCGATGTGTCTACTGCCATACTATGATTGTTTCTTACCTCAGCCAAATGTGACTAAACCCACCCCGACTGGGTTTTGAGTTTTAAGCTAACCAATGATTCGCTTAAACAATGATAACTTGCCGTTGTAAGGTGGATACCGCCAATTTAAATCGAACCAAAATCCCTTTTTCAATACACTCTTAAAGTGAGAAAATGTATCAAAACTGGCTTTACCATGATAGTTCCCCATTCCACTATCGCCAACACCACCAAAGGGTAAGGTTGTCACTCCAACTTGCATCACGGTGTCATTAAGACAGACGCCACCGGACGAGGTTTGCTGCAAAACTTGTTGCTGTTTGTGTTTATCTTTGGAAAATAGGTAGAGGGCTAAGGGTTTAGGGCGAGCATTAATCTGCGCGATCGCGTCATTGAAATTGCTATACTCTAAAACAGGTAAAATCGGACCAAAGATTTCTTCTTCCATGATCGGTGAGTCCCAAGAAACCCCATCAATCACAGTTGGTGCGATATACTTATCTTCCGGTCGAGTTTGTCCGCCAATGACAATTTCTCCTTCCTTCAACAGAGGAACCAGCCGATCAAAATGTCGGTGACTTATAATTCGGGCATAGTCCGGACTTTTCTCAGGTTCCTGACCATAAAAGTCTTGAACACATTTTTGCATTTCTGTCAATAGGTCTGACTTAATTCGGCGATCAACCAACAGGTAGTCTGGGGCGATACAGGTTTGTCCCGCATTCAGATATTTTCCCCAAGTAATCCGTTTAGCCGTGTCTTTGAGATCAGTATCCGCATCGACAATACAGGGACTTTTACCGCCTAACTCTAACGTCACAGGCGTCAGATGTTTCGCGGCGGCTTCCATGACGATTTTGCCGATCGCGGTTCCCCCGGTAAAAAAGATGTGGTCAAATTTTTCCGCCAAAAGTGCTTTACTGGTATCAGCGTCACCTTCGACAAGGGCGATATAAGCCGGGTCAAAGGTTTTATGGATCAGGTTGGCGATCGCGGCTGAGGTATGGGTAGAGATTTCCGAGGGTTTGAGTATCGCACAGTTTCCCGCTGCGATCGCGCCGACTAAGGGAGAAATCAATAACTGGAACGGGTAATTCCAGGGGGAGATAATCAGCACCACACCCAAGGGTTCAGGATAAATCTTCCCCGAGGCGGGGAATTGTTCTAATCCGACAGCCACCTTTTTCGGTTTAACCCAAGATTTTAGGTGCTTGATAGCGTAATTAATTTCCGTAATCGCCGCGATTTCAAAATAGGCTTCAAACTCCGGGCGCCCTAAATCAGCTTTAACTGCATTGATAATCGCCTCTTGATCATCAACAACCGCTTGTTTGAGTCGTTTTAGCTGTTCGATGCGCCACTTGACATCCTTGGTTTTCCCTGTGGCGAAAAAATCCCGTTGTTTGCGGATAATATCAGTAACTGGTACTTGGGTCAGCATTCTGGCGTCCTTTAGGGCTTCAACTTATACTTATTGTGATAGCGTACTCTAGCCTTGAGTGAATCAATCTTGAATCGGATTATTGGGTTAACCGGAGGGATTGGCACAGGCAAAACGACGGTTTCTAATTATCTTGCCGATACCTATCAGCTTCCTATTTTAGATGCGGATATCTACGCCAGAGACGCCGTGCAGCCCGGTTCACCGATTTTGAGCCGGATTATTGCCCGCTACGGTTGTGATGTACAATTGCCTGATGGTACACTGAACCGCAAACGCTTAGGGGAGATAGTTTTCCCGCACCCAGGGGAACGCCAGTGGTTAGAACAACAGATCCATCCCTACGTGCGCGATCGCATTAAGTCTCAACTCACTACAAGCGAGTCTCCGACTGTGGTTTTAGTGATACCCTTATTGTTTGAAGCCAATATGACGGACTTAGTGACCGAAATCTGGGTTGTCAGTTGTCCCCAGGAACAACAAATCCAGCGAATTCGAGAACGCGATCGCTTATCTGTTGCACAAGCTCAATCTCGTCTGGATAGTCAGCTTCCCCTCGCCGAAAAAGTGGCGCGTGCTGATGTGGTTTTAGATAATTCTTACACTCGCGACTCTCTGCTGCAACAAGTTGATCGGGCTCTAGGTCATTATACAAATACATATACCTAGAACTCAAGGGATGAGGGCGCAAGCCTTGCGCCCCTACCCCTACATTCGTGCCTTTTATGGGTGTACTATCAGCACTTGGAAGTAATCCTTGTAGGGGCGGGTTTAGGAACTTCGTGAACATTGTCACCAGTAACGCCTCCACAAAACCCGCCCTGATTCAAATTGTTGGCATTTTGTTAGATCAAGACACATGCATCAGCCGTCAACGTACTCGCATTTACCCCCGTCAAAACCGCTAAGGTTTCATCATTAAAATCAATCCAGGTATTCTGCCCATGTTGAGAAATCGACAACTGATCAAACGTCAGTTCACCAGACAAGCCTAACAAATCCTCAGCAATGTGGAAATCGCGAATTTTGTCCGTTCCTTCACCAACAGCTAAGACAAAGGTATCATAACCTTGACCCCCAATTAACTGGTCATGACCCAAACCTCCCCAGAGTAAATCATCGCCATCATCACCCCAGATTTTATCATTACCCTCTTCACCGAAAAGTTGGTCATTCCCACCTTTTCCATACAGTTTATCATTGCCGGTGCCACCATAGAGGATATCATCACCCGCGATCGCACCACTTAAGCAACCCTTATTCAAGTCACCTCGTAGGATATCATCACCCTCTGCACCATAAATTACATCATCACCCAAACTGCCAATCACGGTATCATTACCAGCATCCGCGAAGATGAATTCATCCTGTTGATTAGAACTGACTAATTTGTCATTCTCTTGAGTCCCTTGAATCGTATATGAGATAACCGCTTCAACGGTTCCATTGGGAATCGATAATCCCAGATTTGTCCCACTATTAGATGTGAATGAGAAGTTATCAATCAGCAGTCCTGAATCCACGTAACTATCACCTGCATCCATTAAACCCACGCCAATGGTAAATATACCCGATTCAGTAAACTGATGGGTAAATGTGCCTGATGATTTCTCCAGAACTCAGGTTAATGGTGTGAGTTCCAGGGATAAGGTTACTGGTAGATGGGATAGACGCGACGCCCCAAGTTGAGGAATCATAAGTACCAATCAGAGTTTTTGAAGCGTCGGATGGGTTAATTTGATAAAGGTTACTGTTGCTGAAGTAAACGCCATAGATAAAACCATCGGGAGCAAAATCAATGTCAACCACCCAGGTTCCTAAAGCTCCAATAGTGGATAGGATATTTCCTGTAGCTGGGTCAATTTTTACCAAGCTAGTTGATGCACCATACAGTGTGCCATCGGGAGCAAAATCAATCCCCGAAGTATGTTGGGGAATTGTGCCGATTTTAGTAGCAAAGGCAGTAACTGGGTCAATCGTGTAAAGAAGATCAGCACTATTGGTTTTCCCATACAAGATTCCGTCTGGAGAAAAAGCAATACTCCTCATCAAGATAGAACTCTCAGTAGCACTATGAATTGTGCCAATAGTAGTATAGGAACCATCAGTTGCATCAATAATCCGCAAGGAAGAACTGGCACCATAAAGTAGTCCACTGGTTGGATCAACGTCTAAAGTAGGATTATAACTGGCAGAACCAATCAGAATTTCCGCCACCGGATCAGTTTGTAATTCAACTAAACTGAATTCGTTAGTTCCACCACTTCCTGTACCTGCTACCAATTTAAATGACGTATCTGAACCCGGAACTGTTTGTTGCCAACCCGGTAGTAATACTTCGGATACCGTGTAAGTATCAGCCGTTAGTCCCGTGAACGAATAATTACCGTTAGTATCAGTAATTGTTGAAACTTCACCTGCATCCAGTTGACTATTCTGATTCTGATCTAAATAAATTGTCCAACCACTCAAACCTGGCTCATTTGCATCCCATATACTATCCCCATCAATATCATTCCATTTACTCCCATGAATCTCTCCTAAAGGAGAGGGTGGCGGTGTCGCTGGAGTCAAGGCATTATTAGCATTTAATCGTCCACCAGTTACTGTATTTCCCTGCAATGATGAAATCGGATCAACAGTGCTTAAAATCTGATTTTTTACCTCCGAAGCACTTAATTGAGGATTTTGCGACCAAATTAACGCCGCCACCCCAGAGACATGGGGAGTTGCCATAGAGGTTCCATTTTTGCTAGCGTATCCTCCCCCAGGAATGGTACTGTAAATATCTACCCCAGGTGCGCCTAAATCAACAGAAGTGATGCCATAATTGGAAAACGACGCCAAATTATCGCAATTATCAGTAGCGGCGACACAAATAATATTATCCAGGTCATAGTTAGAGGGGTAATGGGGAGTAACATCATTATTATCGCCAATACTATCAAAGCCGCCATTACCTGCTGAGGAAATAAATAACTGTCCGGCTTGACCTGCTGCCGCGATCGCGTCGTATAATCCTTGAGAGTAGCCACCCCCGCCCCAACTATTGTTTGTCAGCTTTGCCCCCATCATTATGGCATATTCTATTGCCTTAATTTCAGAGAAAAGACTGGTTGTGCCATTGGCATTAAATATTTTGAGTGCCATGATTTTGGCATGGGGAGCAACCCCAATCACCCCACTATTATTATTTCCTTCAGCGGCAATTGTACCAGCGACATGAGTACCATGTCCTTGATCATCAAAAGGATCACTATCATTATTGATAAAGTCCCAGCCGTAGTAATCATCAACGTAACCATTGCTATCATTATCAATACCATCGCCAGGAATTTCTCCAGGATTTGTCCACATATTGTCATTTAAATCTGGGTGAGTATAATCCACCCCCGAATCAATGACTCCTATCACCACATTATTCCCCGTGGCACTATCCCACGCTTCTGGCGCGTCGATATCCGCATCTGGGATACCACCCCTTTGTCCGGTATTATTTAACCCCCAAAGTTGGTTGAAATCTGAATCATTGGGAATTGTGGTATTCAGACTAATCGTATAATTAGGTTCGATATATTCAATCAGCGGATGATTACTGTAGGTAGCAATCGCTTGGGCAACACTCAATCCATTCAGTTGCCAAAGTTGCGTGCCTAACGTATTCGTTGATTCGAGTACAGTGGCTTGCAGATTCTCTTGCAGCGTTTGCATCTGGGTTGACTCAATTCCTGGCTTGAGCTTGACAATCACTTGACCGGATAGGTAATCTGTACCTTCAACGAGACTATTCAGATTAAATGAGGCGATATTGAGTTCTGGAAACAAATCATTAGTAGACATAATTTTAACCCTCAATAGAGTTGGCTTGTATAGTGTTCCTTATCAGTCATGCTGTAGAGACGAAATCTAATTATTCCAGCCTAAAATTGTACCGAGTTGAGCAACTGGGTATTTTTAGCAACCTTGGGTTGGGAAAGTTGAATTATTTGGACTGTCTGTTCCCAATCGACTCTATCTCTGACTCAAAGGGACTTATGCAGTTTCACTCTCAGTTTTGCTAAGGTAATCATGGCTTCTTTGATACCCTCGGAGGAATTTGAAGAGGAATATGCCCAAAATTTTTCTCCGGAAATGGGAACACCAGTGCTACCATTTAGGGTGGCGTTAGGTTCATTAATATAGCAAGCGCCATAGCGGTTAGGACACATCATTTATGTAGAGACGCGCTTTTGAAGCGTCTCTACAATGGTGCCGCCATGGCGCGTCTCTACAATGGTGCCGCCATGGCGCGTCTCTACAATGGTGCCGCCATGGCGCGTCTCTACAATGGTGCCGAAAGTCCTAATCGATGTGTTTACTGCTATAATTCAATAAAAATTGGGGATAAGTGATAGAGAGACAGTCGAACTGCCAATGTGACATTACCAATCCTGTGTTGGAGTAAATGTTACATCTTTGACTTCACCCATCTCTCCCAATGGTTTCGCTGTTTTTTGATTCAAGGATACCCATAGCGCCCCCGCATTTCCGGAGCGGATTGTTAATTCATTTTTAGCTTTCCAACTTTTGGGAGAATCGTCATCAGTTAAGATTCCCTCAAACTCAGTTTTACCATCAACGCTAACTCGCACCCAGGATTCCCCTTTCGTTTCTACTGTAATTTGAACCGGGAAATTGGGATCAGAGACAGTCGGCGCAGGGGTTGAGGTGACGACGGGTTGGTTGGGATTAAGCTGTTGCTCAATTGTCACAGAACCTTGAGCGGGTATAGAGGGTTGGGGTTTGAAGACTTGAGTGAGCAGATACACAAGTCCGCCGATCGCGACGATTCCACCAATGCCAATGTAGAGTAGATAAAGTTGACGCGATCGCGAAATCCGGGTGGACTCAGAAATTTCGGCTTGAGAGTCAGGAGAATTAGAGGGTGGCGATACAACCTCGGTAGCAAAGCTTTGAATTAACGTGGTGCAGTCTAAGTTGAGCGTCTCAGCATACCGCCGAATAAACCCCTGAACAAAGACAGGTTCAGGTAAATCCTCACACCGTCCAGCTTCTAGCGCTCTCAAAGAGCGTAAGGAGATAAATGTTTTGAGAGCAATTTCCTCAATTGATTTCTCCTGCTCTTCTCTACAGTTGCGTAAATAGGTTCCTATATTTCTAAGTTGCTCTTCTTGAGCCGTAGTTAAATGGTTCACCTGATCAGCCTATCTATCAAGGATTACACATTTATCGCCAATAGCGACCCCAGTATATCACCTGTCTGCTGCCCGTTGTCTATTCCCCATAATAAAAGGACAGTAGACAACAGACAAATGACTTCAAAAAGCTACTGGCTACCCCCTACGACAACATTGCGAATCCGTAAAGAAGGACCCCCACACCCCACCGGTAAGCCACTCTGTCCCCCTTTTCCACAACCGCCTGACTCATCCCAATAGAAGTCATTACCGATCGCTTCGATATCGCCTAAAGTTTTAAACACATTACCGGATAAAGTAACATCCCGCACCGGTTCAGCAATCTGTCCCTCGCGAATCATCCAGGCTTCACCAGCGCTAAAGGTGAACATTTCCCCATTTGTCATACCCCCTAACCAGTTGCGAGCATAAACCCCTTCGCGAATCCCTCGGACTAAATCTTGCACCGGGGTTTTGCCGCGTTCAATCCAGGTATTGGTCATGCGGACAATGGGCGGATAGTGGTAGTTTAGACAACGGGCATTTCCCGTAGGGGCTTCGCCTAACTTGCCTGCAGTTTCACGGGAATGTAGACGTCCCACTAAAATGCCATCTTTAATCAGTTGAGTCGTTGTTGCCGATGTTCCTTCATCATCGTAGCAATAGCTACCCCGATGTCCCTCTGGGGCGGCACCGTCGAAGATTTGCAAATCCGGTGGACCAAAGCGACGCCCTTTGCTCATGACTTCCAACAGATCGGGGTTTTCATACGCCATATCCGCTTCTGAAAGATGTCCGAAGGCTTCATGAACAAATAAACCGGAGAGGATGGGATCAATAACGACAGTGTAAACCCCTCCCCGAACCGAGGATAGAGACAAGGCATTGACCGCCCGTTGCGCCGCACCCTGCACTTTAATGTCAAGATCACTGAGATCTTCGTAGCCTTTGCGAGATCCGGTGGTTTCCCGTCCCGTCTGTAGAATCTCATCCTTACGGGCGGTAGCCGAGAAACGCATTTCTAGATCTGCCCAAGATTGCTCAATCAGAGTGCCTTCGGACGTGGCAATAATGATCCGTTGGTTATTATCACAGTAGCGCACAGAGGTTGTTGTAATCTGGGGGTCAAAGCTTTTGAGCAAGTGGTTGTAGCGATCGCACAGGGCTTTTTTCTCCTTTAGGGGAATCATCCGGGGATCAGTCCCGGTTAGGGGGAGTTGGCGAGTATCTTGCACGATCGGAATCGGGGCAAGTAGGGTTTCTCCATCCCCGACAATTCGGGCGGCGCTAATCGCTTCTTCCAGTCGCTCCTTAAGGCTAGAGAGTTGGTTGAAACTGGCAAAGCCCCAACCGCCTTTATAACATGCTCGCACCTGTCCACCAATAGAAAGCCCTTCACTCAAGGTTTCTACCTTATTGCCCCGCACCATAATGCTGGTTCCTTCGGATTCTTCTAAGCGAATCGCTAAGTAATCCACGCGAGAGCGATAGCGAGGGATCAGGTCTGCAATTAAATTTTGAGTATCCGCGAGTACAGTAGGCATGGTCTAGGGAACAAGCAAGATAGAACTGCTTCTATTGTGCAATGACTCTAGCCTTGGCTGCTATGTTTGTTGCCAATCCCCTGTTGATAGTCTTGCTCTTTGATTAGGTCTTGGGTACTCTCCACGCGGTCTAGAAACACAATACCATTGAGATGATCATATTCATGCTGAACGATTCTGGCGACAAAATCAGTGAACTGTTGTCGCTGCAGCTTACCCTGTTGATTGGTGTACTCTACCTCAATTGCCTGATACCTCGGCACTAAACCTCGAATACCGGGAATACTTAAGCAACCTTCCCAATCTTTGACCATCTCATCCGAGTGAGCCACAAGCTGCGGATTGATCATCGCTGTCGGTTCCATCGTCGGGGCATTCGGATACCGGGGATTGGGACGAGACGCTACGATAAACAAACGGCAGGATTGAGAAACTTGAGGTGCAGCAATCCCCACACCGTTGGCGGCTACAGCCTTTGCCTTGAGATCCTCAATCAGCTTTTGTATATGTTCTTCGTGAACATTATCGATGGGTTGGGCTAGCTGGCGCAAGATAGGATTGCCTAACTGAGCGATTTCTAGGGATTGGGTCATAATAGTTTGAAATTGACGCTAACTCCTCATTCGAGCATAAATAGTAACAGGAATGCCCGTGGAAATGTCCCCCGAACAGCTTTGGATACAGGTATTGGAGCGTCTACAACTCCAACTCAGCCGACCTACCTTTGAAACCTGGCTCAAGGGAACAACGGCTCAGCAGCTCGACCAGAATTGCTTAGTGGTTTGTACCCCCAATCCCTTTGCCAGAAATTGGTTACAAAAGTATTACATCAAAACAATCACTGATGTGGTACAGGAGATTCTGGGACAACCTGTGGACATTTACCTCACCGTGAGTCCCAACAGCGACAATGTGACAATTAGTGATACAGGCATTTCCTGGTCTGTTCCGGTTACCACTAAACCCGATGTAGAACGTCCATCCCATCAACGTCCTAAACCGACAGAGTTAAATCAGAAATACGTGTTTTCTAGCTTCGTGGTTGGTTCAAATAATCGGATGGCTCATGCGGCGGCTTTGGCTGTAGCCGAATCACCGGGGCGGGAGTTTAATCCCCTGTTTTTATGTGGGGGCGTCGGTTTGGGGAAAACTCACTTAATGCAAGCGATCGCGCATTTTCGGTGGGAGAATTCTCCGAGTTCTAAGATATTCTATGTGTCTACTGAACACTTTACCAATGACCTGATTGCCGCCATCCGCAAAGATAGTATGCAAAGTTTCCGGGAACACTATCGAGCGGCTGAGGTGCTGTTGGTGGATGATATTCAGTTTATCGAAGGAAAAGAATATACTCAGGAAGAATTTTTTCATACGTTCAATACCTTACACGAAGCGGGTAAACAAATTGTCTTGGCATCCGATCGCCCGCCGCATCAGATTAGCCGCTTGCAAGAACGGCTATGTTCTCGCTTTTCGATGGGGTTAATCGCCGATATTCAGCCGCCTGACTTGGAAACCCGGATGGCAATCTTGCAAAAAAAGGCAGAATATGAAAACATCCGTTTGCCGCGATCTGTGGTCGAGTATATTGCGACTCAATATAAATCGAACATTCGCGAACTAGAAGGGGCATTAATTCGAGTCGTCGCTTACATCTCAATTTCGGGAGTATCGATGAGTGTCGAGAACATTGCACCGATTTTGAATCCGCGCACCCCCACCGTACAAGCCGCACCGGAGATCATTGTCACAACCGTCGCTGATGCCTTTAATGTCTCGGTAGAAGACTTGAAAGGGAACTCACGCCGCCGAGAAATCAGTTGGTCTAGGCAAATTGCTATGTATCTGATGCGGCAGCATACTGATTTGAGCTTACCCCGAATTGGCGAAGAATTTGGTGGCAAAGATCATACCACAGTTATGTATAGCTGCGACAAGATTACTCAATTACGAAAACGCGATCCCAGCGTGGCACAGAAACTGAGTCAATTGAGCGATCGCATTAATTTGGCGAGTCAAACTCAAAGCCAAGATTAAAGGAAACGGGGAACCGGGAACCGGGAACAGCGCCAGTCAGGTGTGGGTGAGTATAAATACACTGTGGAAAAATTTCCGCAATTTTCCACAACCTTTTCCACAAGGACTCCATTCCTAAAACACGAACAATTAAGGAATTGGCAATCCTCTGAATCTAGTTTTTCCACAGTTTCCCCAAGGTCTGAATTCCATGCTAGAGTTGCCTGGTGGATAGATGAGAGAGCCACGACCTTAGCTTCATTTAGGGTCTAACTCAAATCTCCCTGACTCTCCTTGACGAGAATTCTAGCTGTGCCAAACATTGACGATTCCTTCTATGAAACTAACTTGTAAACAAGGTGAACTCAATACCAATCTTTCTCTGGTGAGTCGGGCGGTTCCCTCACGTCCCACCCATCCGGTGCTGGGTAATGTTTTACTTAAAGCCGATGCGAAAAATCAGCAAGTGTGCTTAACCGCCTTTGACTTGAGTCTAGGTCTGCAAACCAGTTTTAACGCCAACGTCGAAGCAGATGGTGCGATCGCGATCCCAGCTAAACTGTTCAACGACATTGTTTCCCGTTTACCAGAGGGAGAGATTACTCTCGAAGATTCCCTCACCGAAGCGGATAATGATGCTGAAACCGAAAGCATATTGATCACCTTAACCTCAACATCTGGACAATACAAAATGCGGGGAATGAACCCGGATGACTTTCCTGAACTTCCCCAAATCGAAGCGGGGATGGTGATTAAACTCCCGGTTGAAGCCTTAATTGAAGGATTGCGCGGATCGTTATTTGCCACCAGCGCCGATGAAACCAAACAGGTGCTGACTGGGGTGCATCTGATGGTTCAAGAAGATAACCTGGAATTTGCGGCGACGGATGGTCACCGACTGGCTGTTGTGGAAACGCCTAACACTAAACCGGCGAGTGAAGAAAACTCAGAGGATGAAGAGAATCAAGCCTCTGAAGATACCCTATCGCCCTTTGAACTAACCGTACCCGCTAGAACTTTAAAAGAACTCGAACGGATGCTAGGACTTCCTCAATCCAGCGATACCGTCGCCTTGCGGTTTGAGGTGGGTCAAATTATCTTCCAAGGTGGTAATCATCGCTTGACCAGTCGGACATTAGAAGGACAATATCCGGCTTATCGCCAACTCATCCCCCGCCAGTTTCAACGCCAGGTGGCTATTGATCGGCGTCAATTACTGAGTGCAGTTGAGCGAATTGCCGTCTTGGCTGATCAGAAGAATAATATCGTCAAGTTTGATATTGACGAGTCCGCCCAAAAAATTGCTCTGACTGTGGACACTCAAGATGTTGGTAGTGGTACTGAGTCCCTAGCGGCACAAGTTACGGGTGACAGTATAGAGATTGCCTTTAATGTAAAGTACTTAATCGATGGCTTAAAGGCACTGTCTACCTCAGATATTCAACTACAAATCAATGCGGCGAATACCCCAGTGATTCTCACGCCTCTGGGTGGCTTAAAAATGACCTACCTGATTATGCCTGTGCAAATTCGGGATTGACCTGGCGCCGCTAAACGCTTCGCGCTGGCTTCCGGCGATTCTTCCTTCACAAGGAAGAAGCCTTTACTTCGAGTCTGCTGCAGGGAGTCTGGTGGAGGGGGTAGGGAGCAGGGGCAGCAATGTAGAGACGTGCCATGGCACGTCTGGGAGCAGGGGGAGCAGGCTACGTCTCTACTTCTTCCGAAACGTCTCTACTGCCGATACGCTCATGCCGTTTATTTCCTTTCCAAAGTACATTGGGGCGATTATTTGACCTTCATCCTACCTGATTTTCTCATTTTAGTCATGAAACTATACATTATTAATGGATATTTTTATCCAAAAATCAATTTATTGTAGTTGACTAGGATAAGCTCAAATACGATGTTCCCTAGAAACCATCGATTAATTTCTTTACCAAAGTTTCATTACTTTTATTTATCTTTTTGAAACCCTTTCTGATATCTGCTATTATCTATAAGCGGATTTTGCCTTTTAAATTGTTCAATAGAATAGGGCAATCAGCAAACGGTAACAACGGAAACAATTCTTTTCCTGTAGTCCATTATACAGTTTATCCAGGGATCTAGCCACCCTAAAGGAGGCGAAAAAAAACAGGGATCAAAAGCATACCCAGTCAGGGTTATTATTTCCAAAATGATTTAGACGCACTCGATCTCGCCATCAATAATTTTTCACCAAGTTGCCCTCTATCCTCTGGGTGCAATAGACAGACTATTATAAGTAAGACTTGCGGCAATGGGGGTTCACCTTCAACATTTACCTGACATTTTTAAAAAGTTTACAAAGTCTTCATCTTCAGTTTACAAAGTCTTCATCATTACTTAACTTAATACTCCTGTCTCATTTTCAAATTGTTGATAACTGTAATGTAAACAGTAAGTTAAGCAAACCAGGGTTCATAAGTGTGCTTACCTTCTCAACAGCGAATGATTGATCTGTGATGCAACCCGTAATCGATAAACACGTTATCATCTCTGACCATCTGGTAACCATGGTATTCACAGACCTCGTTAATTCTACCGCTGTCAAAAAATATTTGAAGGGAAATGACATCACCAGCCGCAATCGCCTCTACTTCGACACTATTCTCAAACCCCATCGCCACCGTGTTGAAGCGAATTTAGTGGCTTACGGAGGGCGTGTAGTTAAAACTGAAGGTGACGCTTACTTTGTGGTTTTCGCCAATGCGTCTCAAGCGGCTCAGTGGGCGGTGGCGCTGCAACTTAGTCACACCCATGAACCCATTGACACTCCCCTGGGTTCCTTACAAGTCAGAATTGGTATGCATACGGGGAGTCCCTTACCCGACGGTGATGATTTTATTGGCGAGGAAGTTGACTACGCGGCTCGGGTTTCCTCTCTCGCCCATGGGGGACAAATTCTGCTGTCGGAAGTGACAACAGATTTGATTTACGAGGCGGGAATTACCAACTTAAGCATTGTTTCCCGTGGCAATCACTACTTAAAGGGTATTGGCAAAGCTCCGATTTTTGAACTGCAATACCTCAACAAGCAGCAACGACAGCGCCAAAAACCCAGATCTTGGAAATCTCGGAGTCTTCAACTGTTGGCAAGTCTGACGGGTGCAGGGGTGGCAATGGGTGTGGGTTTGGTGGGTGTGCTACAGCCTCTGGAAATGAAGGCGTTTGACCACTTTATACAAATCCGTCCTCAACAGGAAAGTCCTGACTCACGCCTGCTGATGATTACGATTACAGGTCGTGATGTTCAAGCTCAATCCTCTGCCCAACGCCAAGGGTTATCGTTGACAAATGCTAAACTGGCTCAACTCCTGGAAAAGTTAGCTCAATACCAACCGCGAGTTATTGCTTTAGATCTTTATCGCGATTTTCCGGTAGAACCGGAGTATCGTAATTTAGCAAATCGTTTACGGGAAGACAACCGTTTAATCACGGTTTGTAAGGTGGGGGATACAACGGATAATCCGGGAATTCCGCCCCCTCCAGATATTCCTGTAGACTCCTTACCCGAACGAGTCGGGTTTAGTGATGTAACACCAGACCCAGATGGCGTTGTGCGTCGTCATCTTTTGGGTTTAGCGCCTCCTGAGCAATCTGAATGTCAAATCAGTAATTCTCTGAGTTTAGTCATGGCTTTGCGGTACTTGGAAGATGAGGGCATTACAGCTCAATTGACTCAAAACAATGACTTGCAGATTGGTCAGGTTGTTTTCCCGACTCTAAAAAGCAATAGTGGAGGGTATCAGAATACCGATGCCAGAGGTTATCAAATCTTGCTGAATTATCGGGCTATGGGTTCAGTAGAAGCGATCGCGCCTGCTTATACGTTAGAAGAGGTACTTTATCAGCATAAATTAACGCCTGAATTGGTCAAAGACCGTCTGGTTTTCATTGGTACTGTTGATAAAACCTTTCACGATATTCATGCAACTCCTTACAATCAAGGTAACCGACCTGAGGCGGCTGGGGTATTTCTGCAAGCCCAGATGACGAGTCAAATTATCAGTGCGGTTAAGGATGGGCGACCTCTATTGGTGTGGTGGTCCGATTGGGCTGAATATTTTTGGATTGGCGCTTGGTCTGTTGTGGCAGGTTGGGTTAGTTGGCGTTTCCGTTCCCCTCTGTTGCTGGGTTTGGCAGTAGCCGGAATGCTGATTGTTCTCTATGGCTGCTCTTATGTGATCTTTATCCAAGGAATTTGGGTGCCGATGATACCATCGGGCTTAGCGATCGTTGTCACCAGTGGCATGGTTAGTGTGTATTTTGCCCATCCTAGTTTAAAATACTGGATCTGAGACCCAGGTAAGCGACTTGAGGTGTAGGCAGGGTGTGGGGTGTGTGCGGGATGCCTAGTAGAGACGTGCCATGGCACGTCTCTACTATGGTGCCGAAAGTCCTAATCGATGTGTCTACTGCTATAAATGGAAACAATTGAACGGGCTAGGAGGGATTCGAACCCCCGACACCGTGGTCCGTAGCCACGTGCTCTAGTCCACTGAGCTACAAGCCCTAGCTGTGATCTCTCACCGATTACTTACGATATCACATCTTTATCCAATGACGCAAGACTATTCCCAAAAATCATCCCTCACTCATCTAAACTCTCAGGGTCAAGCCCAAATGGTGGATGTCTCCAGCAAACCCGCTACCCGTCGCCAAGCCGTCGCAGGGGCTCAAGTGCGGATGCAAACGGCGACATTCCAGGCGATTGAGACGGGTAATGCGCCGAAAGGAGATGTTTTAGCCACCGCCCGACTGGCTGGTATTATGGCAGCCAAGCAGACGGCAAACTTGATTCCTTTGTGTCATCCCTTACCCCTACACCAAGTTGAGGTACAAATCCAACCTGATGCTCAACTACCGGGGTATCAGATTCAGGCGTCGGTGACGACAAAAGCCGAAACGGGGGTAGAAATGGAGGCTCTGACAGCCGTTTCTGTTGCTGCTTTGACGCTGTACGATATGGCAAAAGCTTTGGAGAAATCGATTCAAATTGAATCTATCCGCCTGTTGAGTAAGACGGGTGGCAAATCCGGCGAGTATCAATCCCCCAGTTGAGCGAGCTTTCCTATCCCTTCTACGCCAATTGGCCTGTGTAATTTCCGTAAATATACGGATGTCTACCACCTAAAGGAATATTTATATTAAAGCTTGATGAGCTAATTGTACTGAGGGGATTAGCAAAAATCTGTATTGTACTTTTGATAGTTTGCAGTAGGAGATGGGTAATCAATGATTTACTGTGTGGGTATTATTTACGGAACAATAGCCGCTTATTTATTTACCGTTTGGTTTGAGTTGACTGATGATATGAGGGCTTTATCTGAGCCACAAAAGGTCTTCTCCTGGGTGACGTTAATTGTTGCTGCTGTATTTTGGCCCCTGGTAATCCCGATTGCTTACACTAAGCTGCTTAAATCTCAAACTTCTAAAAGACTTATTTGAACAGGGTTATATCCTAGAGAATTGGCAGTAATAGGTTGATGAAAAACTTGACTGCCGGATAATAGTAAATAGCTCTACACTCTTTTTTGAGAAACGCTTTGCGGAAACTTAGAAATAATTAACATCAGCGACAAGTCACATCGCACAATTGTGTCGAGTTTTGGCATGTGGCGACAGGAGCTAAAAATAAAAATGGATTGGGTTTAATCGGCAAGGTGAGAATATCATCACCTTGCTTACTTGGCGCTATCTTCCTAGAACCGAAATGGATTCTGGCAGTGGTTAGCTTTAGAATACGCTAACTTGGTAGAGCTTGTTGATGTTACTTGAGCCACAATCTTTAACAATCCCAGAGATACGCTTGCCATTTAGAAAAGCATCCTCAACTATTTTGAACTTGAGATCTGCAGCCGGATCAGCCATATCAAAGGTGAGGTTGTAAGGTCCAAAGGCTCCAGTACATGAACCATTAACCGAGCCGCTTACAGCCAGCAAAATCTGTGTGTCGTTGACGAATATCTCTGACACCGTGCCATTGAATTGAGCGCGAGGATCAGCTGCTATGGCAACAGCGGGAAAAAGACACAGCGCCATGAGAACAAAAGCAAATAAACCCGATAAGTAACGTAGTCCTAAAGACATTTTTTTAATTTCCTATGAACTGATTGGAGCAGAAAACTCAGGATTGACGCACTTAGCCTGATCAGCAAGGGTAGAATGAGACTGAGTGCTTCTCAACTAGCGATCAGAATTATGAGATTTTATTTCAGTGCGTAAGTCCTAATATTCTAGTGATTATACTGAAATCACTGGCGATCGGCAATGATAGATTTGGCGTAATTGATCGGATGGGGGAGGGCGCATAGAGCTTGCGCCCCTACAGATACGGGTGGGAAATAATTTTAACCGGGAATCATCATACTCACCGTTTGACTCCAGGGTCCTGATTCCCCTTTGGTGTTGACCCAGCGTAGCATGAATTGACATCCTCCCCCGGCTAAAGAGCGCGGGGGATTCCTAACCACGCCACCTTTAGCCGGGGTGGTCGCTGATTGGGGTTGACGCTTCGCTGAAGGTTGCCTCCAAATGAGGTCTTACACCCTCTCCACGTCCGTTTATAGTCTCGGAATGCCCTCCCGCGACTTGTATTTACATTACCACAATAG
>NZ_JAVJZI010000232.1:0-8605 GCF_040223135.1 Coleofasciculus sp. G3-WIS-01 | reverse complement strand
CTTGTTTCATGGCTAAACTATACCACTACATGGGATAGAAAGAGAGAGATTGAAAATACTTCGGGGATTGACCCCTCGCATTTTCCGCTATCCCCCTACCCCTTACTTCGTTGAAGGGGTAGCCCCTCGCGATTCGGGTGGCTAGAGGATGGGGTTAGGATAACAGGAGGAGATTTTTACAAAAGTTCATTTACATGATAGATAGGGTAACAACGATGTCGAACGATGTTGAGGCGAAGGCTAAGGAAATCCGCCTACTGCTTTACTTGTGGGATTTGGGGGGTTCGGATGTTAGCAAGGGTGAATTGACTAAACGACTGAAACGGAAGAAGGAGACAGCCGCCCATTACCAGGATAGTTATCAGCAGTTAGAAGATAAGGGTGCGATCGCGCTTTCTCGGTATAAAGTCTCTCTGGTACAGCCGAAGGGACTTCAGATGCTGGAAGAGGGGTTGAAGAGTGAGGCGTTTGAGTTTGAGAGTCAGATTGGCGCGAAAACCGCGAATGCGTTACTTAAATGGATTCGAGAACAAGGTATATCGGCGGGTAGCTTTGGTGATGGCGCTGTTGCAGCAGGGAAGACTGGGGAGAGTGCGATTGAGCAAAGCTCAGCGCCAAAGGCGATCGCGTCTTATGATCAGTTTAAGCGGGTGGCGCTGGATGTCTACGATCAGCTTAACCGCGACTATAACCTAGATTATATGGTACCGATATATCGGATACGGCGGACAATTAGCGATCGCGTCTCTCGTTCCCAGTTCAACGACTGGATGCTGGAAATGCAGGCGAATGACATCTTCCAGCTAATGGGGGGAGAGGTTTTAAACGTTACCCCTGATCAATTAGAGGACTCAATTACTCCGCCAGTCGGAAAATTGCGTTACTTTGCCAAGCTTGTGAATGCTGAAGCCTAATTGAAACTACTTGCTGTTTGTTCCTTCTCCTGAATGATCATGACTAATTTATCCGTTTCACCGATTGAAGAAATCAACACCGCCATCCAAGACTACAATCCCTTCAACAGTGCAGCTATTGATAAAGTCCAAAGTGTTTGGGGTAAAGGATTCCCGGATTTGAATACTCTCAATGCTCATGCTTCTCAAAAAGTCTTGGAGATAATCAAGCAGGTTAAAACCAGCTCAGATAGTAAGGATAAGGTAGCCACTTTAGTTGTGACTGGTGATATCGGTTCAGGGAAAACGCAACTCATTGGTCGCCTGCGCCGTCGTGTCATTGGTGATGGTAGTGCTGTATTTATCTATGCTAATGGTAGTAAGTATGGTGACTTAAATTCGTTGAGACATCAATTTCTGCAAACGTTGGTGGAAAACTTGGCGCGAGTTGGCAGTCAAGAAGTTACACAATGGCAGGAAGTGGCGGCGGCTATGGCAAATGCCAGTAATTCCAGTGGTCAGAAAACTGCCGCAGCAACAATAGTTAAGAATTTTGATAAAGCCTATGCCAAAGCTTTACAAAATAACCAAAATATGCTCAAAAAATTGAGTAGCCAGATTCTCAAAATCAAGCCGGATGCTGACCCTTATATTCTCAGGGCGATTTTGTGGACTCTTTCAGAAATGTACGCCCCCTATGCTATTGAATGGTTAGCTGGTAATGAGCTAGATCAAGAAACGGCTAACTCTATGGGTTTGCCAACCAATGCTGGGAAGACATCTCAAGAGCAAGAAGCAGAAGCTCTGGGTAATATACAACAAATCTTGCGGTTAGTGAGTGACCATAAACCTGTGCTGATTTGTTTTGATGAATTGGAAACCCGAGGGATATTATCTGAAGATGGGTTTACGAAAGCACAGGTAATTGTACGCTTAGTTAAAGACCTTTACGATAATCTAGAACAGTCAGGTATTGGTAAAGGTATTGTCATGTTGACGGTAATGTTTGGGTCAACTTGGGCTGGAGAAATAGCCTCTGCCATAACTGGCACTGCAACTGCGAATAAGATTGGTGGTGGTGTGAGAGATCGGTTGTCAACAGCAACTCAAGGAAACCCAATAAGTTTAAAACCTCTAGATAGCCAATCCATTGTTGATTTAGTTGCCTTATGGTTACAAAAAGAGCTATATGAGCCTCGCGGTTTAAAACCTCATGATCCAGTTTATCCGTTTACAGAAAGCCAACTCAGAGATATCGGTAAAGGCAAGCCGACTGTACGGGAAATCTTAGATTGGTGTGCTAAGAATTATCGCCCTAATGTTCCTATATCACTAGAAGAGAGATTTGAAAGAGCTGTTAAAGCCTCAAAGGAGGCAGACATGGGAGATTATTTAGAGGACAATGATAAAATTGCTGATGCTCTAGGTTTTGGCTTTGAGCAGTTGATAGGTGAAACCTTGGAAGGGGAAACATTAACCGGACAAAAATTACGGCAACTAACAATTGAAAGCGTTGATACTGATATCAAAGTCGTCAACTCTAAGGCTCCTTCCAAGAATCTATCAAACCAAGGTTACATTAATTTTAAGGTTGTTGGCAATGAAGATGACAAAAATTTTGTCATTGGTGTAGCCGTGATTCAAAAAGGCAACGCAGCTGCACTAGGCGCTGGATTAAAGCGCTTAACGGCATACGAACGGTTTGGTTTAACTCGCGGTTGTTTAGTTCGCTCGAAAAACAAAAAAATTAACAATCGAGTACAGGCTTATAAGTTACTGGAGAAACTCATATCTAAAGCTCAGGGAGGAGAATGGGCGTATCTGGAAGCTGAACAGATTAGACCTCTGATTGACCTGTATTCTGTTTATCAAAACTGCGAGACATATCAGCTTACTCAAAAGCAGGTGGCAGAATTCTCAAAACCCCAAATTTTAGAGAATCCGCTACTGCGAGAAATCCTCAGCGATCCGTCTGGTGAAATTGATGCAGAGACTATCGAGGATGAAGAACTCTTTGGAACGCTGTTCGATGAATCTAGCGCTGATGATACAGCCGATGATGACGACCTAAATGACCTATTCGTAGCATAGGAACATAAATTATGCTGCCAATCGCCCTACGTCTACCCGCCCCAGATATCGAAGCCTTGATAGAAGGACGCTCAATCGCCATTATCCCTCGAATATTCGTGAATCCGGGACGACAATTTGCTCTCTATCCCTCAGATACGTCCAGTAACGCTCTGCCTATTGAACAATATTATCGCTCTAATTTTATCCCCACAGCCCAAAAAAGTCTGGCTGAACTCGGTTCTGAAACCGTTCTAATTAAAGCCTGGGCAAAATGCGAACGTTGTCAAGTCTTGGATGATTCAGAGTCCCTTGATTTCTTATCTCACTTAACCGTATGGACAAAAGTCGGATTAGAGGAAACTCGTGTAAAACGGGGTCATATTTTTTTAGCTTACCTGCGGGTTTATCGACTCCCGCAACCGATTGAAATCCCTGTACATCCGAGTCCCCGATTTATTCCGCTTCCCCAACCTTTAACCGTTACTCAAGACACACCTGTTTTGAGTCAAACCTTCTTTGAACAGCGCTGTCGCCAGATGGAAAAACGACAGCCGCCGCAGTATCCAGAATTAGAGGAATTACAGAGTGCGATCGCGCCATTATCAAACAATAATCTAGCGGCTAAAGAAATCGACCAAGATATCAAACAATTCTTAGGCTGGAGTAGCCAATCAATCGGGACATTTGACTCTGATTTCCTTTGGATTAAAACAATCGCCGAAGTCGGTAACTCTAGCGATGGTCATCACTTTGAAAAACTGGTACGAAAAAGCTTACTGAAGCTAGGATTTACCAACTCTAGCACAAATCCCCAAATTAGCCTTGACCCTGAAGCAACTGGAGGGGCGGGCGGTTTAGATTTTTATTGTGAAACGCCCTATCCGGTTGTCGGAGAGTGTAAATCAACAAAGAGTGAAAGAGTACCCGATGGAACACCCGCCCAACTGATTAAATTGGGGTATAAACATTTGCAAAACCACTTTGATGATTGTCTTAAATTAATCGTAGCAGCGGGTGAACTGACAAAACCTGCTTTAAAAACAGCACAGGGAAATAAAATAAGCGTGATTCGTCCAGAAACTCTCCAACATCTCGTGGAATTGCAAGCCCAGCATAAGGGGGCGATAGACTTACTGAAACTCAAAGCCTGCTTGCAAGATGCTTATGGGTTAGCCGATGATAAAATCGAGCAATACCTGGTAGAAGTGCGTCAAGCCATCGCCGTGCGATCGCACATTATCCAATCCGTTAAATCCTTCCAGGAAAATACAAGCTTAGACGCAGCAGGAGTTGATGCAATTTATGGCGCGTATATGGGTTCAAGTCCCCCCAAACCTTTAATGCCCAACGAATTGCGTGATATTCTCATTGAACTATCCTCGCCCTTAACAGGCTACTTAGGGCGGAGTAGGGGTAATGACTCAAATCGCGATCGCTTCTATTTCCTGCGTGATTTATCTAAGAGATCCCCCTAAATCCCCCTTAAAAAGGGGGACTTTGATTGACATACTCCCACGCTAATTTGAAGAATATAGCGTGGGATTCTCAGCGCAATTGCTGATTCGCAGTTCTTCGAGCCAACTTAGAGCAAGAGCGTCTCCGTTCTTGAGCCAGAGGTTAGTTTCTCCCTGCGCTTTTGAGCTTTTAGCTCCAGTTTCCGAATGCCCTTCGGTACTGTTTAAATATTCAGCCAACAGTTTAAATCCCTTTGCTAAAATGTTTCTTGCGGCATTCATGTCCCGATCTAACACTGTGCCACACCTACTGCATTTATGAGTTCTAGTGCTAAGTGTCTTTTTCACTTTTTCCCCACAACATGAACAATCTATCGTCGTATTGTGGGGAGGCACAGCCACAACTATTACCCCATGAATCTTGGCAAAGTATTGAAGCCATTGGGTGAATCGATACCAACTCGCGTCGCTAATAGATTTAGCCAAGTGATGGTTTTTAACCAGGTTTCGTACCTTTAAGTCTTCATAGGCAATTAGATCTTTCGATCTAACTAGCGCCAAAGCGTCTTTACGAGCTTTGTCTTCACGCTGTCTACTTACTTTGAGGTGTTGTTTAGCTAAAGCTTTACGGGCTTTGTGGTATCTGCTTGACTGTTTCTTTCCCTTGACATGCTTTTTGGAAACCCGGCGCTGAAGCCTTTTTAGTCTTTGCTCAGATTTTCTTAGGTATCTAGGGTTTTCAACAGTATTGCCATCGGAATCGGTGTAGAACTCTTTAAGTCCTAAATCGATTCCTGTCATTTTTCCTTGAAACTCATGCTCTTCTCTCCTTTCCCAGTTCACCAAGAACTGAGTATAATAGCCGTCAGCACGTCTTATGACTCGAACCCTAGAGATTTGTTTTTCTGAATAATAGACCAAATCTCTTGAAGTCCATAACGCCATTGTTCCGACTTTAAAGCCATCAGTGAAGGTTATCTCTCTTCTATCTGGAGATAACTTCCATCCGCTAGTTTTATACTCGACGGAACGATTGAACTTTTTGTATTTTGGGAAACCCTTCTTTTCAGGTTTAGCCAATCTACAGTTCTCATAAAAACGTTGAATGGCAGACCACGCTCTATCAGCGTGAGCCTGTCTAGCTTGAGAGTTAAGCTTTTTAGCCCAAGGAGTGTCTTTGTTTTTTGCTAGTATCGAGCAAAGCTTTTGGAGGTCATTTCTAGTGACCCCTTGGTTATCTTCCCAGTGACGCAAGCAACTGTTCCGAATGAATTGTCCTGTACGGATGGCTTCATCCAGTTTGCTGTACTGAGTATCTGTTCCTTTAAGCTTTGCTTCGATTACTAACATGATAGAATGATACCACAATTTACCCGCTAAAAACATGGGTATAATCAACAGTTATCGCCGCGATTCATCACGCCGTCAAATCTTACGATTATGACGGGAGCCTTCTCGCCGTTTTAGGTAAATACCAAATCCGGGTTAGTCACCCCCTTTATAATCTAGTCCGCGCAGGCGGACGAAAGTTTGTGTAGCAGCGATTTCATCGCCTCCTCTTGCATGGGGTTTCCAAGGCGGATTTGGTATGAATTAGTAGATGAAGCCGATTGAACCATAGGGAGATGTACCAGAATCACGCCTTCGGTAACCTGAACCTAAACCCGACTCAAGGAGGTATGATGCTGGAAAATTCCCAAACGCCCAATCAGACAAGTCCGCAAAAGGGCGCAGACAGAGGCGATTCAGACGACGCCAATCTGGATGCGATCGCCACTGACGCCACCAACGCGATTAAACAACTCCCAACAGCCGCGCAGCCTCAGCTTCCAGGAACCAAAGAACTCCTGAGACGATTGCAGCGCATTATTGAAGCAGAGGATACCTTATCCACCCAAGACAAAGCCCAAGCCTTAGAACAGGTGAAGATACTAGCCGCAGCCGGGAAGAATCCCCAAGCGCCCGATAAACAGGAACACGCCCAAACCGCCATTAGAATTTTACGCGGGATGGTTGCTGAATTACCCAACGCCCATGATTTTCTCGAAGAAAGTACTCAGCTATTACCCCAACTGGCGTCTATTTTCGGTATTAAGTGACCCCCAAACTCAGTAGATGCACCCCAAACAGGTGCGGTGAATACTACTCCAATAGGGTATTGAACCGAATCCCTCTACCTACCGAGTTTTTGTATTCTAAAAACATAGTAAAGAGGTGGTTCTACAAAACCCCTGAAATACTCACTTCGTTTTTAGAGGGTTATACATTATGGCACTAATTCGTTGGGAACCGTTCCGGGAAATTGATTCCTTACAAAATGAAATGAACCGTCTGTTTGAGAGCCTCACACCGGCAAGCCGTTCTGAATGGACAGGAACCTTTGTTCCTCCCGCCGAAATGCACGAAAATGGGGATGCGGTTTACCTAAAACTCGAAATTCCAGGCATGGACGCTAAAGATCTAGATGTGCAAGTTACCGCAGAAGCCGTCTCCATTAGTGGTCAACGCCAAGCTGAAACCAAGACTGAAGAAAAAGGCGTCACGCGCAGTGAATTCCGCTATGGCAAATTCCAACGGGTAATTCCCTTACCTGCTCGAATTCAGAACGATAAAGTGGAAGCCGATTACAAAAATGGCATCTTGATGCTAACCCTGCCCAAAGCAGAAGCCGAAAAAACCAAAGTAGTCAAAGTTAACCTCGGCTAATCCTAACCAAACATTCGTAGGGGCGCACTGACGTGCGCCCTATTTCCTTTGTACAAAAGGAAAATAACAATTAATACCAAATCCGGGTTAGCTACCCCCTTTATAATCTAGTCCGCGCAGGCGGACGAAAGTTTGTGTAGCAGCGATTTCAATCGCCATGGCAAAAAGGGGTTTACTATAAAGCAGGCGATAAAACAGTTTCCGGGAGGCAGAGCCTCCAGGGGGGCATTCCCAGGCAGAGCCTGGGAACGAGGCGATGAGGCGAGGCTAGGCAGAGCTATCAAAGTAATTGGCTAAACCTGGAGTCGGCTTGTAGAGTTTTCAGTACCTGTTTAATCTCCTGAGTGCGGTCTTTTTTGACAATTAACGTCACCCCACCATCCCGCACAACCACCACATCGTCTAAGCCAATCGTCACAATCACCTCATCCGGATCACTAGCATAAATAATCGCCCCTTGGGTATCTTTCCCAACATGAGTTGCCAGTTCCACATTAGCCGCCTCCCCCTTGTGCAACCGTTCTAAGGCATTCCAATCTCCCAAGTCATCCCAGCCAAACGTAACCGGGAGAACATAAGTCAGTTGGGTTTTCTCCATTAAGGCATAGTCAATACTCGTTTTAGGTAGTTTAGAATAAGCAGCAACACCCTGTTTTTGCAACGGATTGATAATATCAGCCGCGTAGGTTTTAAGTTCCGCTAATACCACACCAGCCCGGAAAATAAACATACCACCATTCCAGCTAAATTTCCCCGTCGCCAGAAATTTTTCGGCTGTTTCTTGGTCAGGCTTTTCTGTGAATCGAGCTACCCGATAAACTGGTAAGTCATTAAAGGTTCCGGCGGGTTCTCCTTGTTCGATATAACCGTAACCCGTAGAGGGGTAGTTGGGGGTAATTCCCAAGGTGACAATCGCCGCTTCAGTCGCCGCTAACTGAGTCGCCGCCTCAATCGTCTGTTGGAACGCCTGCTGATCCGCAATCCAATGGTCTGCTGGAAAGAAGCCGACCACCGCATCTTCTCCATAGTGACGCGCAATTTCTAATGTTGCCCAAGCCACAGCCGGTGCCGTGTCTCGCCCTTCAGGTTCGGCTAATATATGCTCATGATCGAGTTGGGGTAACTGTTCTCGCACCCCGTCGGCTAATTGAGCCGATGTGATCACCCAGACATTGGCTGCATCTCCCGCCAATTGACTGAGACGTTCAGCCGTGGTTTGTAATAAACTCTTTCCACTACCATCTAAACTTAAAAACTGCTTGGGTCGATGCTTGCGACTGAGGGGCCAAAACCGTTCACCTTTGCCACCAGCTAAAATTACGGGGATTAAGGATTGACTCATCGCTTTACCTCGTGAGACCCTAACCTCAGCGAAGCAGGTTGGGGAGGGATAGAGGTCAAACCGTGCCACTCAATGTGGTGAGGTTTGACAATCCAACTGTTGATACCAGTCCGGTATTTCGCTGCAACAATTGGACT
>NZ_JAVJZI010000230.1:0-33673 GCF_040223135.1 Coleofasciculus sp. G3-WIS-01 | reverse complement strand
CATCTAGGGGCAGGTTTAGCTCAGTTATAGGTTAAACCCGCCCCGACAGATGGCATTACGGCAAATCTGACGCTGAGGAACCTTCATAATTATCGGCAAGGCAGTGATACAGTTGATAATTATAACCATCCACCCCTACCTCAAAATGAACAACGAAACCCGCCCTGATCCCAGCCCTAATTTATTGCAAATTTTTTATTGTTTTTTTGTCCAACGTTCAATCAATAATTTCAGTCGATTTAATCAGGTGCATTCCCGCATCAGCAAACCGTTGAAACGCAGCATCAGCTTGTTCAGTAAAATCCGCCCCTCCAGGAACCACAACCGGAGAAGTACAATCGTCCAGTAAATAAACCTTCTCGGCTAACTTAGGATCTCTGGCTTGAATTTCACCCAGCAAGTTATCAACTGTCCAAGCCACACAATGACTCTTTGCCTGACCAGCAATAATTAATCGGTCAAACTCTAACAATTTTTCCAGAAATGGTGTGTTCTTTTGGGCAATCGGTTGGTCATTCTGGTCGAAAAGAACGTCCGGCTGGAGAACAGAGTAATTTTCAGTCAGTGGATTACTACCTTTCATTTCAAAATAGGTCTGACTTTGGCGAGCAACATTATGAAATAAACAAACCTCTTCTACAGCAGAAACCAAAGCGTGACTAATTCCTCCCAGCATAGCATGGTAGGGCCAGATAATTAACGGATATTTGCTATCGCAATTGAGCGTCTTGGCATAATGCAGGGCATAATCTTGTAACCATTGATCATCACCCTGGCGAATCCGAGGGGCGACGGCTGGATTGATTTTCCACACACCTTTTTCTACATCGTCTATGGAAATATTAGTCATCGCGGGTGGATGTTCTCCAGCATCGTTAATCCAAAATATAGGATGAAAAATTTGCATAGCGGTATGGGTATCCATCGTCGCCGCAATTTCGGTGATGATTCCGAGATTGCGGTAGATAAATTCACACAGTCGCACATTGTCATCAACGGCTCCCGTACCCGATTGACCGCCGACAAATAATTCAAATTCGGGAATACAAAAGGTATTCTGAACATCGATTAGCAATAAACCAATCCGGGTTTCATCTTGATTTGCTGGCTTAAGATGATGCTGTTTTGCCCAAATTTCGGCTTGGTTGACACGCTCTTGATAGGGAACAGGCCAGACTTCTCCAACTTTATTGGGTTTGAAATGGGAGGGGATCGGGATTTGGGTATTAGTACTCATGATTAATCACGCTTATTCGCTAAAACTTCTAAAAACCATACTATTGGTTTTTTAATCACTCTCAAATTCTGCCTCAAGACTGAGATATTGAAGGCAGAATTATTGTTAAATTTTATAAGGCTTGACGATACTCTCTATCGAGGAAGAATAGTTTATGAAAGCTGCCGCAATTAATCACTATGGTGGAGCAGAAGTCTTCCAACTTATGGACTTGCCAACTCCACCCATCAAAACCGATGAGATATTGGTCAAAGTCCATGCTACTAGCGTTAATCCCATTGACTGGAAAACCAGACAGGGAATGTTGCAACTCTTAACTGGCTATCATTTTCCCATAGTTTTGGGATTTGATATTTCTGGGGAAGTTGTAGAAGTGGGAACGGCTGTGACTCGTTTTCAACCCGGAGACGAAATCTATGCCTGTCTGGATAATCTCACGGGTGGTGCTTATGCAGAGTATGCGGTTTTGTCGGCAAAAGCGGCTTGTCCAAAACCGGAAAAGCTCTGCTATAAAGAAGCGGCGGCTGTTCCCTTAGCCGGACTCACGGCGCTGCAAGCCTTGCGAGATCATGGAAAAATTAAGCAGGGATACAGCGTGCTAATTAACGGCGCATCGGGTGGTGTGGGTAGCTTGGCGGTACAAATTGCCAAGGCTTTTGAAACTCAGGTGACAGGGGTTTGTAGTGGCAGAAATAAGGAGTTTGTGAAAAATTTGGGCGCTGACCGAGTGATTGACTATACTCAGCAGGATTTTACTAAGGATACTGCCAAGTACGATATTATTTTCGATGTGGTCGGAAATCAATCCTTCTGGAGTTGCCAAGATTGTTTGCAACCTAACGGCGTCTATATCACCACTCACCCCTATCCGGTTAACTTCCTGGAGAGTTTCTTCACGGCTTTTCTTCCGGGAAAAAAAGCTAAAGTCGTGGTCATGAAATCCAATGGTTTGGATTTAAAGTCTCTCAAAGAACTGATTGACGCTCAGAAAATTCGCCCAGTCATTGCTCAAACCTATCCTCTATCTGCTGTTGCTGAGGCGCATCGGGAGAGTGAAAAAGGTCATGTTGTTGGTAAGCTGGTGATTATGGTAGCGAGTTGAAAGTTTTGACCTTTCAGGACCTTCTAAGGAACCGGTGCGTGAGGGTGTAGGGGCTCACTTTCACGACATCCGTGTCAACTTAAGCGCCAAAAGCAGGGGAAGCAGGGGGAGCAGGGGGAGCAGGGGGAGAGAAGACAGGCTTATCCGAGCAGTATTGCCTGCACCCCCATCTCTCTAAATTCTTTAGAAAATGTTAATCTTTGCTTAACTATGTTGGGCTATAACAGAAAAAAACTTCGACTCTGGTAGCATTGCGGGAGATAGTCCTTGAGTAGTCTGGGCAAGAAGCGATTAGAAACAATTTGGGCGATCGCAGGATATGCGGCGGGTGGCGGTACGGCTTGTGCTGCACCAACTCCCTGTGCGGAGATACCGAAACAAGTCATCGTGGCGGCTTCTGATATTTTGATGTATACCACGATTTGGAAGATCTATTTTGAGGAGGATTTATCCCATAACGATCTTTTGGGAATGTTAACCGAATTGGGTTTAGTCACCCTTCTGGCGGCGGGAACGGCTTATGGGGTAGCCAGAGGGAGTACCGCCCTGCTCAAAGAAGTATCTGACTGGGCGGCTGGACCTGCCGGTTGGGGTCTATGTGCGGCAATCACAGGTTCGCTTACGGGTATAGTGGGTATAGCCTGGGCAATGTATTGCGATCGCCGCTATTGTGAAACACATACTCATGTCCTATCCAGTTAAATCCTGATTGATTGCTCGTTCGTTCGTTCGTAGTCGGCACTTTAGTGCCATCAGCGCTAAAGCGCTTACTACAAACTTACTACAAACTTACTACAAAATTTCTAAGAAAACTTAGTGAGTAACCCTAAAAAGCGCTTTGTATTGGGTTTCAACAGTGTGCGCCGATACGCATCAGCCGCTTTCTTAATTCCTTCCGCTTGCGTCGGATAAGGATGAATCGCACCACTGAGCTTACTCAACCCGACATTTCCCACAATCGCCGTTGTCACTTCACTAATCATCTCTCCTGCATGAGGAGCCACGATTGTCGCCCCCAAAATTTTATCTGAACCTTTCTGATGATGAATTTTGACAAATCCGTCCTCTTCCCCATCCGCGATCGCACGGTCTACCGTATTAAATGGTATCTTAATTGTACTCACCTTCATTCCCTTTTCCTGAGCTTCATGTTCATACATGCCAACATGGGCAATTTCAGGGTCAGTATAAGTTACCCAAGGCATAACTAAATCACTGAGTTTAGACCGCCCTAAACCAAAAGGAGAAAATAAGGTATTTTTAATCACAATTCGCGCCGCTGCATCCGCTGCATGGGTGAATTTCCATTTCATACAAATGTCACCGGCGGCATAAATATGGCGATTGGTTGTTTGTAGATAATCATTCACCTTTATCCCTTTGCCATGGTATTCTACGCCAACAGCATCTAAATTTAACCCTTCTACATTTGGCGCACGCCCTGCACCCACTAAAATTTCATCAACAATCGTGGACTCATCCTGACCATTACAGGTATAGTGCAGTAACTTTCCCTCATCCATCTTGACTGCCCGTTTCATCTGACAATCTAAGACTAAGCGAATGCCTTCCTTTTCAAACTGATGCTGCACAATTTCTGCGGCATCAGTATCTTCTTTATTTAAAATGTGAGAATGGCGATGGAAAAGAATCACCTCACAGCCTAAACGACGGAATGCCTGCGCCAATTCACAGCCAATTGGTCCCCCACCAATTATCGCAAGGCGTTTGGGGCGTTCGGTTAAAGAAAAAACGGTTTCATTGGTCAGAAATCCTGCCTCTTCTATGCCCTCAATGGGTGGTCGTACAGCCCTAGCCCCCGTCGTAATCACCGCTTTCTTAAACCGCAAAATTTTATCCCCAACGGCAATTGTATTGGAACTTTGAAACGACCCTTCTCCTAAGAAAACATCAATATTATAGGTTTGTTTAAATCGTTTGGCTGAATCATGATGACTAATTCGAGCCCGTAGCTTCCGCATCCGTGCCATGACTGCTGGAAAATCAATATCAATGTGTTCAGGAGGACGAATTCCAAATTCTCCAGCGTTTCGCATTTGGGCGACAACTCGGGATGAGCGAATAATACATTTAGATGGCACACATCCGACATTTAAGCAATCCCCACCCATAAGATGGCGTTCAATTAAGGCAACTTTTAAACCAATATCCATCCCAGCGGCACCGGCGGCGGTGACTAATCCCGCCGTTCCTGCACCAATTACGACGAGATCATAACGCTCAGCGGGTTTTGGATTAACCCAATCGGGTGGATGCAGATGGGAAACCAATTGCTGGTTATATTCATCCATTGGGGGGACAATTACTCTCTCAGATGTTGATGTCATCAGTTACTCCTTAATTAATAGTGATTGGGGATTAGGGAAACGGTGATTTTTTTATTCTCTCACTTTGAGTAGGGCGGGTTTAGTTACATCTGGGTGACAAAAAAAGATAGTGGTAAAACCCGCCCCTACACCCTGACAACTTGGTCGGGGCGGGTTTAGTTACATCTAGGTGGCAATAAAATGATAGTTGTAAAACCCGCCCCTACTAATTGGAAACGCTTTTATCTAGAACAGGATCATCAGAGACTTTTTCATCTAACGCTTTTCTGGCAACTTTAGTAACATATAAGGTTACAGCGACTGTAGCGATAAATCCAATAATCCGAATCGTCCATTGTACCGCCGGATTAGTGGGTTGCGATTGTGTCCCCACCATTGCCAGACTACCCGCCAAAGAACCAATATAAACATACATAATGGTTCCAGGAATCATGCCAACAGAACCCAAAAAGTAGTCTTTCAATGAAACCCCGGTTAACCCATAAGCGTAGTTCAATAAGTTAAAAGGAAACACGGGCGACAATCGGGTTAAAAGAACAATTTTAAATCCTTCCCCACCCACCGCCTCGTCAATCGCTTTAAATTTTTTGTTCCCAGCAATTTTCTGCGCTACCCAACCCCGGGCTAAATACCGTCCCACGAGGAAGGCGGCGGTTGCTCCCAGGGTGGCGCCAATGAAAACATAAATAGAACCTAAAACGACGCCAAAGACAACACCCGCGCCTAGGGTGAGGATGGAACCCGGTAGGAATGCGACTGTGGCAATAATATAGAGTATGATAAACGCGATCGCACCAACCGAACCAAGGTCTTGAATCCATTGCAAGGCGTTGCGTAACCAGGCTTGGGGATTGAATCCTGAACCCATTGCTGATTCCTGGGCGAAGGCGGGATCTGTGGCAATAAGTAACGTTGTACCAACCGCCAGTAGCGTGAATACCGCTAACTTCAATAGCTTTCTCAGGTTTCGGGGACGGAATTGGTGTTTCATCCAGTTAGCTCTCCTCAGTTTACCTCTTCTGGTTCATGCGCCACTGTAGGTGCATCGTTATGATCATCCTAAGCTGATACTCTGAGAATTCCCTGAAAATAGACGAAATAAATAATGAATAATTAATTATAAATCTGAATCGCCTATCGTCAAAATGGACTTGAGTTAATTAGAGAAGAGTAGGGGCGGGTTTAGGGATTAACCTGTGGAATTAACCAATAAATGTTGTACAAAACCCGCCCTACCCCAGCTCATCATCAGATGTCTGAGCTTACTGACAAAGGTGCCAGATATCAGCCAATGACAAAGGACATAAGACAAATGACCAATGACGATATTAACTTATTCACACCCGTTCAAGTCGGCGCTTATGAATTGCCCAATCGCATGGTTATGGCGCCTTTAACCCGGATGCGTGCAGGTGAGGGAAACGTACCTAGAGAAATAAATGCCACCTATTATGCCCAGCGTACCTCTGCGGGATTAATTATTTCTGAAGCCACTCAAGTATCCCATCAGGGACACGGATACGCTTATAGCCCAGGAATCCACTCACCCGAACAAGTGGAAGGCTGGAAGTTGGTTACTCAGGCGGTGCATGAGAGTGGGGGACGTATGTTCCTACAACTGTGGCACGTCGGGCGCATTTCCCACCCCTCAATGCAGCCGAATGGTGAGCTTCCCGTTGCACCGAGTGCGATCGCGCCTGAAGGGATGGCGAGTACCTATAGTGGCGAGCAACCCTTTGTCACCCCTCGTGCTTTGGAAACTGAGGAAATTCCCACAATTGTGGAACAATATCGCCAAGGAGCAAAAAATGCTTTAGCGGCTGGATTTGATGGGGTAGAAATTCACAGTGCTAACGGTTATTTGCTCGATCAATTTCTCCATGATGGGTCAAATAAACGCACGGATCAATATGGCGGATCAATTGAAAATCGCGCTCGTTTACTCATGGAAATTACCGAAGCGGTAGTAAGGGTTTGGGGTGCGGATAAAGTGGGGATTCGCCTCTCGCCTGGTGGAACGTTTAACAATATGTCTGACTCCAACCCAGAAGCCTTGTTTAACTATGTGATTTCCCAACTCAATCCTTTTAATTTAGCCTATCTCCATATCATTGAACCGAGAATCAAAGGGAATGAGACGGTTGAAGATGAGGGTAAGGGATTGGGGGTGCGTTATTTTCGTCCTATTTACAACGGAACCTTAATTACAGCAGGTGGTTATACCCGCGAGACGGGAAACGCTGTGCTCAAGGCAACAGAGGCGGATTTAGTGGCGTATGGTAGGCTGTTTATTGCCAATCCTGACTTGCCCAAGCGGTTTGAGGTGAATGCTCCCCTAAACTCCTATGACCGCTCTACTTTTTATGGAGGTGACGAGCATGGATATACTGATTATCCGTTCTGAGAGGAGTCTCGGCAAGCTAGTTAATCAAGAGCGCGATCGCATTTGGGTAACCAGACGTGCCATGTAACCAGACGTGCCATGGCACGTCTCTACATTGCTCCCCCTGCTCCCCCTGCTCCCCCTGCTCCCCTATCTCTTGGAGTGGTAACAAAGGCGCGATCGTGTTCGGCTTTCTGCAAGTATAGAAGCCTAAGCCAGACTTCTATACTTGGAATAGAGAGTACAGAAATCTTTACAATAATAGCTATGGCTCCCAATCCCAAAATAATGAATAGCGTCGAGCAGCTTGGCTATCGTGTCACCGTGGGTGATGTCGCCGCTAAGGCGGGATTAAATATCAATTTAGCCGAACGAGGATTACTGGCGCTAGCATCCGATGCAGGTGGACATTTGCAAGTCGCCGAGTCAGGTGAAATTGCCTACCTGTTTCCCAAGAACTTTCGGACAATCCTGCGAAACAAATTCATCCGGTTGCGGTTGCAGGAATGGTGGGCAAAAACTTGGCGTATTCTATTCTACCTGATTCGGGTTTCCTTCGGGCTTCTACTCTTACTCTCAATTGTCCTGATTTTTCTCGCCATTTCGATTATCGTTATCAGTATCAGTTCCAGCAGCGATAATGATTCGGGTGGTGGCAGTAACGGTGGTTCTAATCGAGGCGGTGGCATGATTTTTATGCCCCACTTCTGGATTGGGCCCGATATGTTTTGGTTTTTTGACCCGGGTTACGAACGCCATCGACAACGGCGCACCTCCTGGAATTCTAATCAAAGTCAGCAGATGAATTTTCTGGAGGCAATTTTCTCGTTTTTGTTTGGTGATGGTAATCCCAATGCCGATTTAGAAGAACGTCGTTGGCAAGAAATCGGCACAGTGATTCGTAATTCTGGCGGTGCCGTTACAGCGGAACAGATTGCTCCTTATCTTGATGATATTGGCACAGGATATCAACGGGAGTATGAAGACTATATGTTACCCGTTCTCAGCCGTTTCAATGGGCGTCCGGAAGTCAGTCCCGATGGAGAGATTATCTATCACTTCCCCGACTTACAGACAACAGCGCAACAGCAGCATCCTCAGCCTGTTTCATCTTACCTACAAGAACAGCCTTGGCGCTTTAGTGCTGCCACGAGTGGGCAAATTATGCTGGCAATTGGTTTAGGGGGAGTGAATATTGTCGGTGCTTTCATGCTGGGTTCTCTGTTAAGAGGAGGCGAAATTGCTGCCGAGATAGGAGGATTGGTTGCTTTTGTCGCGTCAATTTACTGGTTTTTACTGGGTTACGGGATTGGGTTTTTAGCGATTCCTCTGATTCGTTATTTCTGGATTCAACAGAAAAATAGTAAAATCGCCGCCCGGAATCAGAAACGACAGCAGGAAGCATTAGCACTGGCTCAACCTGATGCCGATTTACAGAAAAAGCTGGCGTATGCCCAACAGTTTGCGGCGCAAAATGTAATTGGGCAAGAGGATTTGGTGTATACCAGTGAGCAGGATTTACTGGATCAAAATTTGCAACGCAAAGACCAAATTGATGCGGAGTGGCAACGCCGTTTAGATTCAGGTTCTTAGGTAGCTAGAGCGGGTTTTGTTGTTCGCTTATAGCACTACGAGGTACGGAAAGGACAATTCAATTCTAATAGTTTACCCGATGCGATCGCGTCTTCGAGTTGGTCTAAGTTGCGGGCTAGGTAGGGATGAGTGGCGCTAATTGTCCCTGGTAGTGGTTCTACTTGAATCGGGCGATCGCGAATTGGATATCCGATCAATCCATTCTCCGTTAACCAGTGTAAATCATCCGCGATCGCGAAACCACTGACAAGTTCCACCCTAACTACGGGATGGAAATCATCCCATACCACAGGGATAGTCTCATGTCCGGTTGCATCTCATCGGTGGCTCTATCCCATAACGATAACTTTTCGATTTATCCGTTGAGTTTTAAATTAATCAAGATAATCGGACTGAGGGCTTCAGTCGGAAATTCCTGGCAAAGCTTGACTTTACGTTGGTTTTGGTTGTAGTATGGCAAAATTGAATCTTGTATGATGGCTTTATTCTAGTCATTTTTCTGTCAAAAACCTATCAAACCCTTAAATTAACGTCAATTTTTTTCCTAAATTTGCAAAAAATGAGAACAATACAAACGTGTTTCAATCCCCAATTTCATCAACTTACTCAGGGGCGGATTTGACAAAAAAACTGTTTGCTGCATCTAATGTTCAAACAAGAATCAGAAATGAGGGAGTTTCACGTCAGTTTTGATCAAGTCCTGAACTATCGCTGTCACGCTAATAGTCAACCCAGGATGATAGGCTCGCCCCTTACTACGAACTCAATCACTTTCCTGAGAGCTTAACCAAACCAATTCCGCCAAAGTAAAGACCGATGACAGCACCGGCGAGTAAGCTTTGAGTCAGAGGATCAGTGGAGGGAGTTAACACAGCGCCTAAAACCACGGCACCCAAAATAACAATCCGCCAACCAGAAAGCATTTGTGAGGATGAGACAATTCCTAAATTTCCCAACAGAATCTGAATAATTGGCACTTGAAAGGCTATCCCTGTGCTGAACATGAGTAGCAGCACAAATTCAAAATACCGTTCAATTGACCAAGCTTGCTCAACGACATCAGCACCGTAACTAATAAAGAATTTCAGCGCGGCGGGAATTAAAGCAATGTAGGAAAATGCCAACCCCACGAAAAACAGAACACTAGATCCTAAAACCACAGGTGCAATCAAACGTCGTTCGCGGCGAGTCAGCCCAGGTAAGACAAATTGAATAGTTTGGTACAGAATGAAAGGAGTCGCAACCAGCAAACCACTGTAACCCGCCACTTTCAGGGAAACAAAGAAGTATTCACCGGGAGCTAATTGCAAAAACTTAACGCCTCTAGCGGGGATTTCTAATAACTGGACAATGTATTTAACCGCCACAAAGCAGCCAGTAGCACCAACGGCGACAGCAAGCAGCGAATAGAAAATTCGCCGCCGCAACTCTTCTAAATGATCGAACAGCGACATCTCGACATCATCGGGAAGTTCGTCGAGGTTGTCGGTTTCACTGGTGTCAGGTTGCTGGGGTAACGTTTCTACGTCAGGCGTCATCAGTTTGCAGAGTTGGATTGTAGTTTGTTAACTATTGTACCGATCGTGAGCCGGGGATGCAGGAGTCACTGTCTCCTTGTTGACACGAGCCACGAGCCGGTACATTCTCAATCAAGTAAAACCTACCATTGAGGTGTAGCGTGTATGTCACTCGACTCTCAAAGATACCGTCTTGACTATAGCAATCCTAAATAGGTTGTGAAAAATCAAAAAATAGCAAAAAGCCTTGAAACTCTTTACCATTGCCCATTGCCCATTACCCATTGCCCATTCCCGAAAATTATCATATTTTTGGACACGACTCAAATAGGATTGCTATATCAATCATCATTGTCATCATTTATACTTGTTGCAAAATTATTATCCCTAGGATGATTAAATAAGCCTAGATGAGGTCTGAGTAATCCAAGATAAGCGTAAGCCGTTGCATTAGTCGGATTAAACCAAAATGCTACCAGGAAATCTCTCAATGCTTTATCAGTATCATTTCCTAACTCTAAATCTAGTTCATTTTCGGCTCGACGTGTGGTGTGAATTGCTTGAATTTGACACAGAATTACTGAAGCCATTAAAGCATTATTGAGCGGCAAAAAAATATATAAAACTAAGAGTAATTCAGGAACATTGGGTTTCATAGTCTTTTGTTTTTTAGTTTTGCAGAAGTGAATCAACTAAAAAATATATTTTAAGCTGTATGTTACTAACCAAGGACTAAGGATGAATGCCAAATTCACTCAGACATTGTTCTAGCTCTTCAATTAATGTATCGACATCTTTACCCACTTCTTCAAAACATACAGGAGGCGGAGATTCCGGTTCAAAATGAATTAATTTAATTTGGTCATTACCAATCCCAATCATTAAAACTTCTTTATCCGGTTGGTGAGCATTGACAATACCTACCATTTCCTGAAGATAGTTATCAACCTTTTGATTTAGTTTGTCCAGCGCCGCTCTGGGACAATAGACAAAATGGGGTCTGGGTTTCAGGTCAATTCCCAGGGTTTCGTCGCTTTCGCCCTTCTCCAGAAATAGTCCCCATGACAGCGCCGCCAGTTCTTTGCCATATTCTTTGGCAAACTTATTTAGCTTAACTTTCCACTGATCCTCTGGCTTATTCGGCTGAGGTTTACTGAACATAATCATGGTTTACAATTCCCAATGACGTAGCTTGCTTCTCAAGGGCAGCGAGTATGACCAATGACGAATGACTTATTTAACCCCAGACTGAACGCGCCAGAGCATCGCATAAATGGCTTGTTGCTCTAGTAGTTGTTCATGGGTGCCTTGTTCAACTAATTTACCTTTATCCATAACATAAATACAATCGGCATTGCGTACTGTAGACAGGCGATGAGCGATCGCGATCGTGGTTCGGTTTTGGGTAATCTTCTCTAGCGATCGCTGAATGGCGGCTTCTGTCTCGTTATCTACGGCTGAGGTGGCTTCATCGAGGATCAGCACGGGGGGATTTTTTAAGATAGCACGGGCAATTGCCAGTCGCTGCTGCTGTCCACCGGATAACTTTTGTCCTCTCTCCCCAATAATTGTGTCGTATCCTTGGGGGAGTTGGCAGATAAATTCATGGGCTTCAGCAATTTCTGCGGCTGCCATTACCTCAGATAACGTGGCATCAAAACTACCATAAGTAATATTTTCCCGCACCGTGCCATGAAACAGAAACACATCCTGACTGACTAAACCAATGGCGCGGCGTAAATCGGCTAACTGGAGCTGGCGCAGGTCAATACCATCGAGGGTTATGGTTCCTTCCTGGACTTCATAAAGTCTCAATAATAACTTGACCAGGGTACTTTTCCCCGAACCCGTCGCACCGACAATGGCAATGGTTTTTCCCGCCGGAATATGAAGGGAAAGATTTTCTATCACAGGATGGCGTCCCCGGTAGGAAAAAGTAATATTTTTTAACGCCAACTCACCCCGCACCTGAGTTACAGGCAAAGAAATCTCGCCCGAATGCATCGTAATCGGTGTATCCAACAGATTCATCACCCGGGTTGTAGAAGCCATCGCCCGTTGATAGAGATCGAGGGTTTGTCCAAGTCGGGTGAGGGGCCACAATAAGCGTTGAGTCAGAAATACTAACACGCTATAGGTACCGACGGCTAATCTCCCAGCTACCGCTTCCATACCCCCATAGAGGAGAATTCCGACAAAGCCCAATAAGATGAGGATACGAATTAATGGCACAAATGCCGCAGATAGTGCGATCGCACGACGGTTACTTTGGCTATAGGCTTGGCTTTGGGCGGTGATCCTCTGGATTTCATAAGTTTGGGCTGTAAAGCTTTTAATTGTGGTGATTCCTGTCAAATTATTTGCCAATTGCCCATTGAGTAAACTCACCTTTTCCCGCACATCAGCATAACGGGGCGCAAGGCGGCGCTGGAAGGCGATGGAACCCCAGAGAATAAAGGGCATGGGTAGAAGTGCCATCCAAGCCACACCAGGTGCCAGAATCAAGAAGGTGGCGCCAATAATAACGACGGTTGTGGATACCTGGAGAATTTCATTGGCGCCAACATCAAGAAAGCGTTCCAGTTGGTTGATATCGTCGTTGAGAATAGACATCAACCTGCCCGTACTCCTATCCTCAAAATAAGCTAAGTCTAGCGATTGTAAGTGAGCATAAGCATCTAAGCGCAAGTCATGCTGAATCGTCTGTGCTAGATTACGCCAGAGTCGGTTGTAGGCATATTCAAAGATGGATTCTAATCCCCAGATGATCAGGCTAAGCAACGCCAGAATCAACAGTTGTGTGAAGATGTCGGTGACGCCGAGTTGGGCGATGAGGGAATCCTCTTGTTGGACAACTACATCCACCGCCGCACCAATTAACGCAGGTGGCGCTAAGTCAAAGATTTTATTCAGAACCGAACACGCGATCGCCTGCCAGATTTGGGTGCGATAGTTATGACCATAGGCGAATAGACGTTTGAGAGGGGACACTGATTTGGACAGAGGCTTCCTGATTTGGGAGTGCTTCTTTTCTTTTGAACTGGACACGCAGATTACCCTGACTGGACAAAAAGCTGATTCAACTGATATTTTGCACTATAAGGTTAAACGCTCTTTCAGCAAAGGAGGAATTTTAACACAATTGGATACATGGAGATACTCGGAGAAGTTGAATAATAGAGAATGCCCTGTTCCCCGTTAAGAGTTCCCTATTCCCTGTTGCCTATTTTCTTAAAATCCGTAAGATAAGTATATTCACTCAACCGGGTTATATGAAGCTTGTATGAAGCTCAGTCTCATACAGACTTCGGCAACCTCCCATAACCTCGTGTTTTGTTCCGACTGGATTATGATATTTCAGTAAAGATGACGGGTAAGCCTTACCAACTCCCGAAAGGGGTGGCATGATGATTGGTAGGAATCAGGGCATCACCAGTAAGCTATAGGCGATCGCTTCCTTACCCTAAATCACAATTTTTTTGACCACTAAGGGTATTACGAGCAAGCAATGATGATTACTAACGCCAACACCCCGATTATTCCTCCCCGGATTGATTATTGCCTCACCGCGACTGAGCAAGGATGGCAACTGACGGCTTGGGAACCCGCTATTGTGGGAGGAAATAGAGTTAAGCCCTATCTATGGAAGTTTAATTCAGAACTCCAAACCCTACAGGAAGCACATCGGGCGCTTCAGCTCATTCTAGGTGAGGAATAGTTTTTTATTATCCAGTCGGCTTTGTGCGACTGTCTGACTGAGTGGGCATTAAGCTCATCCGTTTTGAGTTTATGACCCTAAATGACTGTGATAGACTGATTTGGCTAGATTTGAGGAAGACAGGTTTCAGCTTGTCCTATAGTAAACTTTATTTAGGTTTGATTTCTAGCTCTTTATATCCCGTCGTTTCATCTATTGTTCGCAGAAAGATTAAATTATCGCTGACGCCTATAATAATTTCAGCCGTCGTATAGATAATGCATCCCTCTAGGAGATGCCCCCCGATTGTTTTCCCCTTTTTATCCGACAGGGCAATGTGTAAATGGATACCATGGATAGATAGAGTGCCAACGAGGGAAACAATCTCGAAATGTTCCTTAAAGGCTTGAGCATAATTTTGACCCGAAAAGCGCAGGGTGGCTTGTTGTAGGCTACCCACAGCCGTAATCATAAACCCAGCTTCAATCTGGTGCTGTGCGACGAAATGCCTTAAGCTTGTCATTAAATCATTATTGGGTTTTAAGCGAAGCGCAAAAATTTGCATGGTGTATGATTAGGGCGGCGGCGCTAATTTCAAGTCAGATATATGAGAGTTCTAATTACCACCTTTGTGGTATTATTTAGCCTAATAGAATTGTCTCAGTGGGTGAGCCACTTTACCTTGCCCATGCCAGTATTAATTTTGGCAGGAGCGTTACTCGCGATCGCATCTAACTACGGTAAATCTCCCGGTTGGTTTGTCTCTCTACAATCCAGGCAATTCCCAACTAATCAAACTCAGGCTCCCTCTGTGGAGAGTGCCAATCTAGCATCCAACTTGACGGCACTTAATCCATCGTCATCCACACCAATACCTAAACTGCCTCGTTCGATTTCCTTTACGATTCCTCGCCGTTCATCCGGGCATGGGTAAAGGGGGAGGGGTACGGTAACTCGCGCCTCCCTGTGAGCTTCTGTGTGCCCCCTCACCGCCCCATATTCCGTTTCATTTGATCTAACTCCTCATCGGTTTCCCAGCGCTGAAACTGAGACTCCAACGGATCTACACCTGATCCAATGTTGTAGTTTGAATTCTGGTTCCAAGCTGATGTCTGCCACTGAGATTGAGTTTGGGCTTGAGCGCGGGCAGCTTCTGCAACTCTTGCTTTGGTATGCACTTCATTACGACGGGTTTGAATCTGACGCTGTAATGCTTTAGTCTGAGCAATTCGCTGTTTAACCCCTTCCATCTTGCCCCAAAGTTGATTACCTTGATGTAAAAGCGCGGCTTCTCGCTGTTGAGCGGCTTGGGCTAAATCAAGTCTGCCTTTCGATTGAGCCTTACTCACCCGTTCATGCCAACGCTGAATATCTTGGGCAACTCCTAATATTTCGTCCTGTAGGCGCTTTTGCTGAAGTTGCAAATCAGCAATCAGCTTCAACGTGTCTTCTTCTTGCTCCCGTAACTGCTCTTCGAGTGCTTGTAACTCTAGATGGGGATTGTTGCGGAGAAATTCATCCAGGCGATTTTCCAGAAAGCTATTGAGATCCTCAAATAAACCCACGTCAGACTCCTAATACCCGTGCGCCTAGCTAACATACTATCTCATCCTTTAAATACAGACACAATAAAAGTTGACTTTTGAGGTGAGATTGGGGAACAGGGGACAAGAAGAAGAGATCGAAATGAACTCACAAGTCACTCTATCGGTAGGCATAAATTTGCAACTTGCCCCTAAGTTTCACCCCTTGGGGAGATGATTTTCAGCCTTTAGACAACGATTCTGGCAGAAGGACAGGATGATCTGCCAAGAAATCGGCAATGGTATTCCAGTCATCGTTAACACAACCGAAATAACGAGGAAGAAGATTATGGTTGAGAGTGTGGGACTAGTATTAGGACTCACGAGTTGGGCAGCTTGGATAGCACAGATACCGATAGAGCCACGACTCGATACCGTCGAAGATGCCGCACTCATCTTTGACGGACCCCAATTTTTTACCACATTAGTCGCTGGTGTAGTCTTAGCGTTTGCTTTCCAGATGCTATTAACGAATCTGGGTGTCGCGTTGGGAATTTCCTTTGCTGGAGGCGGAGACTCATCATCGTCTTCGTCTGATAAGAAGTCATCAGAGACTATGCAGGGGACGATTCGCAAGATTGGTACAGCATTGGGATTAGCCACGTTAATTAGCGTTACCCTAGCGTTATTTTTTGCCTGTCTATTTGCCGTAGAATTAAGCTTGCTGGAGAGTCCCGGCTTGGGTGCGATCGTCGGGTTGGTGATTTGGGCAACTTACTTTTCGTTACTGGTTTGGGTGAGTTCGACAACGGTTGGTTCTTTAATCGGCTCAGTAATTAGTACCGCTACCTCTGGTTTTCAAGCCCTTTTAGGCACCGCCACAGCCGTAATTGGGGGTAATGCGGTTAGAAAAGAAATGGTGCACACCGCAGAAGCAGCGGCGGCGGCGGTACGTCGAGAACTGGGTTCTGCCATTGACCCAGAGACGATTCGCGAGAACCTAGAAGATTATATGCAGTCTATACGACCTCCAGAACTGAATCTGCAAAAGATTCGGACGGAATTAGAAGATTTACTCAATGACCCAAATTTACAAGAGATTGCTGGTAGTGACAGCCTGCGTGATATTAATCGGCAGACATTTATTGAATTAGTTAGCAGCCGCAGCGATTTAGCCCCACGGGATGTGAATCGGATTGTTGACCAACTCGAAAACGTCTGGAAGAAAACGGTGAATCGGCTGCCTTCTTCTCAAGATGCTATGGCAGAATTTAGGGAGTATCTTCAGTCTGCCACACCGGATCAGCTCGTTAGCGGTGAGTTTACCCAAAAGCTAGATGATTTGATAGCAGAACTCCGCAAGCGCCGCAAAGCCCAAAATCCAGGACCTCTGGCTCAGGCTGCATCCACAGGTTTGCATAGTCTGATGGGATTGGTGATGGGACGCACGGATCTGTCAGACTTTGATGTGGAGAAAATTGTTAGTCAGCTTAAAAGCGTCGGCAGCCAAGTCACTGAACAGGTTGATAAAGTTTCCGCTCAAATCAGTGGTGGTAGTAAGGATGAAGTTTACAGTACCGTGCGAGCAGATGTGGAAAATTACCTGCTCAATAAATATTCTTGGCAAATGCAGCAACCGACGCTGGAGCGGGAATTCCGAGATGTGCTATATGATCCAGAAGCTGACCCAGCAACCGTGGTGCAGGAATTAGAGCAGCTAAATCGGTCAGATTTTGCTGACTTGTTGAGACAGCGGGGTGTTTTTACAGAAGAACGGATCAGAGAAATTTCTACCTGGTTGGATATTATTCGCTTAGAAGCATTATCTGTGGCGATCGCAGCCAGAGAACGCGCCGAGGCGATCGCACGGTTAGCCGCCATGGAGCAATATCTCCTATCCGCGCCCAAAGAAGCACTCACTCCTGAGAAAATTCAACTGAATATCAGGGATATTCTCGGTGATCCGGACGCCGATTACGAACACCTTAGCAATCGTCTGGCTCAGTTTGACCGTCCCTTATTTGAGCGATTGGTCGAGAAACGTCAAGATTTAACGCCTATTGAACAGGAAGCCGTAATCGTTGAGCTGGAAAAAGCCCGCGATCGCGTGTTGGATACAGCCAGAGAAACCCAAGAGGCGCTTAAGGCAAAAGTTGAAGCTCAGTGGCTGAAAGTTCAGTCTATATTGAGTAACACGGGTAAAGATCAACTGAATCCTCAAGCCATTGAACAGGAACTCAAATTACTCTTGGATGAACCCCAGGTGGGATGGCTACTGCTGCGTAAACGCGCCGAACGCTTTGACCGGGATACTTTGGTACAACTGTTAAGTCAGCGTCAAGATTTGAGTGAAACGCAAATTAACCAAGTTCTTGATCAGGTTGAGGGTACCTGGACTCGTGTTCGCCGCATCCCCCAAAAAATGGTGGATACAACTAAAGAGCAATACGATAAAACCATGTCGGCGATCGCTCAATATCTGCGGAACACCGGGAAGCCAGAACTCAATCCAGACGGGATTCAGCGTGATTTAACCAAACTGCTGGATAATCCACAGCTTGGAGTCCGTTTAATCACAAACCGATTAGCTTCAATGGATCGCGATACCGTGGTACAGTTACTCGCCCAACGGGATGATCTGAGTGAACAAGAGGTTAATCAGATCATTGATCAAGTTCTTTCCACCGTTCGCGACGTAGTCAAAGCCCCTCGACGCTGGGCGCTACGGACTCAGGAAACTGTACAAGATTTTCAAGCAGCATTTGCTGATTATCTGCGTTCTACGGGCAAAGAGGAACTCAATCCCGAAGCAATTAAGCGGGATGTGCAATTGCTGCTGAATGAACCCGGTGCTGGGATGTCAAGTCTGCAAGAACGCTTGTCCCACTTTGATCGCTCGACGCTGGTGGCGCTGTTATCCCAACGGGAGGATATTTCAGAAGAAGATGTGAATCGAATTGTCGATCAAATTGTGAATGTGCGCGACCAAGTGCTCACCCAAATCCGAACGGTGCAATATCGCATCCAGTCGGTTATTGATGGTATTTTTGAGCGCATTCGCAACTACTTCAATAATTTAGAGCGTCCTGAGCTGAATTATGATGGCATCAAGCGAGATATCCAGACGTTATTTGATGACCCAGAAGCTGGGTTTGATGCACTGCGCGATCGCTTGTCTCACTTTGATCGGGATACCCTAGTCGCTATTATCAGTTCCCGTGATGATATCTCCGAAGCCGATGCTAATCGGATGATTGACCAGATTGAGCAGGTTCGCACTCGTTTGCTACAACGGGCAGAACGTATCCAAAAACAAGCTCAAATGCGTCTAGAACAGGTTAAGTATCAAGCACAACGCCAAGCCGAAGAAACTCGCAAAGCCGCTGCGATAGCTGCTTGGTGGCTGTTTGCTACGGCGCTGGTTTCAGCGTTGGCTTCCGCAGGTGCAGGGGCTATAGGTGTTGCTTAAAGATGTAGAGACGCGCCATGGCGCGTCTCTACGCCATGGCGCGTCTCTACGGCATGGCGCGTCTCCAGGGATTCCCCCGTATCCCTGTTTCCTTCATTTTGTATCTATCTTTGGATAGAAAAGTAATTTATGACTATAGAATGAAGTCTATTTTTGCAGAAGTCGGTAATGTTAGCTGTAGAGTACGGAGAAAGTCAGGAACCCCACGCCTAAAGGCGGGGGCACCGAAATTGCCCATACCTGACCAGCCTAAGACCTACGTGGTCTACGTTATGCCCAAGAGTTAAAGTTCGTACCTACAAATGCGTAGCTAGTTTGTAGCTCTACAACTCTAGCATTAAACAGGCTTACAGGGTTAAACCAGTGTGTTGGAGATAGTACCGAGGCATAACTTATGCGAAGCTAACATTACCCCGGAAACGGGAGGGGCATAAGCCCAATCAAGCAACCCTTATGCGTACAGATTAAAAGCACGAGTCTGTAATTGCCCAGACTTTCATCTGAACGCAATACATCGAACGTCAGCAAGTCAATCCAAGGCGGTAGGGGTTTCCATTCAAATATGCAGTCGTGTACACAAGGGAAATGGATACCAACAGCTTCTCAAAGGAAGTCCTGTCGGACTGCTGTTTATGTAAGAGGGCGAATTCCTCCTCATACATAAATGACAGGGGTTTCCATTCGCCCCCTTACCAACCCCAATTTCCGATGATAGTTATGAATATGATCAACTTATTAATGGTCATCACTGCCTTTGCGATCGCGATTCTTGTTCTGGCTAAGCCGAATCGCCTGTTCCACTCAGCTATGATGCTGCTGGGTGTCGTCATCTTTACATTTAATAGTGCTTTTCCTGCCTTAGCTGCACCCCCTCAAGCTGCTGTTGATTCCGCTCAAAACTCTCAACAACAGCAACAAGAAAGGGAGAAGTTGACAACCTCCGCCGTGGGAAGTCAGTATCAAGGAATTGAATATGTTGAATCGAGCAAAGGTGGAAACGAACTGAGTGATTCCCAGATTCAAGATAAGATTAAGTCCGATATTTCCGAGAACCTAGTCGCTGGCGTTGCTAGTGGTGCGGTTCGTCTCACCGGAACCGTTAAAGACCAAGCAACGGCTCGTAAAATCGTTGAGAAGGTTAAAGACATTCCTGGTGTTCATGAGATTACCTTCGATTTAGCCCTCGAAGAACTCCCTTCTTAATTAATCAGAAATTAATAAATATTCCGTCAATATCAAACGGAGTTTTTCTTGCTTAAATTGGTCTTGTTATCTTCCACAAGACCAATTTTTTATTAGATATAGACAAGAGACGTTCCGCCGGAGGAGTCTCTACCAAATGATACCAAATCCGGGTTAGCTACCCCTTTTATAAACTAGTCCGCGCAGGCGGACGAAAGTTTGTGTAGCAGCGATTTCAATCGCCTCCTCTTGCATGGGGTAATAAAGGCTCCCTGACATCAACATCAGAGGCATTTAAAATCCCAATAAAAGATAGGTTTCATTTTCTTGTTGAGTAACGGTTTGTCTCCAGCTCATTTCCGGGGAGACATCTTCAAATAGGAGAAATAACTGATTATCAACATTCATGCTATAGATATCAATATACTCCGGTCGCTGAGGATTATGGGAACGCGCTACACCTTCGAGCCTAAAATCTTCTGTTTTTCCTGACAAAACAGCCAATAATATATCGTCTAAACCAATTAACTCTGGAAAACTAACACTCACCAGTTGTCCAACCGTTAACTTTTCGGGAAAATCACAAAAGTTCTTGGCTTGCTCAGAAATCTCTCGAATCGTTAAATCTGGATTGAGGATTAAATACTCCATCTGACGCATTGCCACAAACCGTTCCAGAATAGGATTGAGGGTTGATGACGAAGTTTGAAGTTCAGATAGCTCCTTCAGACGATACCCGAACCCATACACAGTTTCAATAATGTCACCTGCACCCGCTTGGTTAAGCTTGCGTCGTAATCCTTTAACATGTGCCTTAACCGTTTCCCGGTTGGGTGGATCTCCAAACGTCCAAAGTTTTTCGATAATATAATCTTGACTAAATATCCGGTTAGGAGATGACATCAACAAATACAAAAGACCATATTCTTTGGGAGATAGACGCAAGGGTTGTCCCTGACAGGTTACCTCACAGGTACTCGGATCGATTTCCAAATTTCTCCATTGTAAAGTTGGGGTGCTAGCCTCTCGGTTACGTCTGAGTAATGCCCGGATTCTAGCCGCTAACCCTTCAACCGGACAGGGTTTAATAATATAATCATCAGCGCCCGCATCTAACCCCGCCACCATATCTTGAGTCGCTACTGATGCACTTAATAAAACAATCGGACTGGTATTTCCGGCTTGTCTTAAACGGCGACAAAGACTAATACTATTCAGATGAGGCAAATTAATATCAAGCAGAATCAGATCATAGTGATAGGCTAAAGCATTATCCAAACCTGTCTCACCGTCATCTGCCAGATCAACAACATAGTTTTGTTGAATTAACCCTGCCATAATGGTTTTGGCTAAGGTTGGATTATCCTCAACAAATAAAAGTTTCATTGTCTTCCCCCTTTGAACAATAGATGATCCTGAATCTTCCTTTGATACCCCCCTAGTTCTGATGGAGGAAAATCCTCCCATACCTGAACCTCAGCGTTTCCGACATCGTTTTGGATAATTTTTCAGGAGACACAGAGATGGGGCATAGGCAGAAAATCTATCAACAGACAGAAGACATTCTGTCCACTGAGACTCCTATTCTGACTCACAGCAAAAGAGTATGGTAAAAAAAGCAAGGGATTGTAATAGATGTTAAACACAGATCCGGCTGATTCTATGTCATTGTCGATGAGTTCCCAAGAGCGTAACCTGCTCAAGCACCTGGTTGACTACTCCTCTATCCAGTCTCTGCCAGAAATTTGGTCGATTGCGGCGCAGCGATTTGGACAAATCATTGCCCTGAGAGATCCCCATGCCCAACCCGAGGTGATCTTCACGTACACTCAGTTGGTGCGCCAGATTCAACAATTCGCGGCGGGGTTACAAACCCTGTTCGATAATCCAGTAATCAAACAGGAACAAGAGTCCTCGGATCTGCCGCCCCGTGTCGCCTTGATTGCCGATAACAGCCCCCGTTGGCTGATTGCCGATCAGGGGATTATGACGGCTGGGGCGGCAAATGTGGTTCGCAGCGCCCAAGCTGATCCTGATGAACTGCGGTATATCTTAGAACACAGTGGCAGTATTGCTTTAGTTGTCGAAGATACTAAAACACTAACTAAACTCAGACCTTATCTTGACGATTTGCCGATTCAGTTTGTGATCCTACTCTCCGATGAAGAGCCACCTGCTGAAGACAAGTTCAAAGTGCTTAATTTCTCTGAGGTGATGAGTCTGGGGTCAAAAACAACTCTACAACCGGTTCAGGCAACCCGTCAAACCCTCGCCACCTTAATGTACACCTCCGGCACCACAGGTAAACCCAAGGGGGTAATGTTAAGTCATGGAAACCTGCTGCATCAAGTCACCACCTTTGGTACCGTCCTCCAACCCAAAGGAGGCGATCGCGTCTTGAGTATTTTACCGACTTGGCATGTCTACGAACGCACCGTAGAATACTTCCTCCTCTCCCAAGGCTGTACCCAAATTTACACCACCATTCGCCATGTCAAAGCCGATCTCAAAGCCTTTAAACCCATCTACATGATCGGTGTTCCTCGGCTGTGGGAATCCATTTATGAGGGGGTGCAAAAGCAATTTCGTGAGCAACCGCTGAACAAGCAAAAACTGGTGTCCACCTTACTCGATATCAGTCAGCGCTATATTAAGGCGCGGCGAATCGCTCAAGGGTTAGACTTGAACCAGCTTAATCCTGGTCCTTTAGAACGTATCAGCGCCAGCATCCAAGCCTCACTCCTGTTACCCGCCCATAAATTAGCCGACAAACTAATTTATCAAACTGTGCGGGCGGCAACCGGGGGTCAAATCAAAACCATTATCAGTGGTGGGGGTTCCCTGGCAATGCATTTAGAAAACTTCTTTGAAATTGCCGGGATTGAGATTCTGGTGGGATATGGACTCACCGAAACCTCTCCAGTAACCAATGTCCGCCGGATGGAACGTAATCTGCGCCGTTCCTCTGGATTACCCATGCCTGAAACCCAGATTCGGATTGTTGATCCAGAAAACCGGAAACCCTTACCTCCAGGCAAACGGGGGTTAGTTTTGGTGAAAGGACCCCAAGTAATGCAAGGTTACTATAAAAACCCAGAGGCGACAGCAAAAGCCATTGACTCCGAGGGATGGTTTGATACCGGAGATTTGGGATGGGTTACCCCCAACAATGATTTAGTCTTGACAGGACGGGCAAAAGATACCATCGTATTGACCAACGGCGAAAATATCGAGCCGCAACCGATTGAAGATGCCTGTTTGCGAAGTCCTTATATTGAACAGATTATGCTAGTGGGTCAAGATCAGCGATCGCTCGGTGCGTTAATTGTGCCGAACCTAGAAGCCCTGCAACAGTGGGCAGCCGCTGAAAATGTTACCCTAAACTTGCCCAACTCCGATACAGAGGACAGTGAGTCGTTCCGGACGACTATTGAACTCAAAAGTAAAGAGGTGCAGAACCTATTCCGGCAAGAATTGAACCGGGAAGTCAAAAATCGACCAGGTTATCGCCCTGATGATCGGATTGGTCAATTCGTGCTGATTTTAGAACCCTTTTCCATAGAAAATGGCATGATGACTCAAACAATGAAAATCAGGCGACCCGTTGTTACTCAACGATATCACGATATCATTAACGGGATGTTCGCCTGATTGATGGGAAATAGGGTGAAAGAGTCTGCTGGCAAGTTGCCTGTTGCTCTTAATCCTCATGCCCCAAACTTTGGGTTATGCTATTACCCGGATTAACCCATATCCTTTTAACGTTTCAGACCTACCGAGAAAGAGCTATATGACTACAGAAGAATCTAAATCAAATCTACTCTTGAAGCGACCGGTTAATATTAAAGCCATTGTCACACCCCGTTGGAAGGAGGAGGTGCAACAACAACTTCAGGGACAAATTAACCAACTTGACTCTCAACTTCAACAGTTAGACATGCAGGGGCAACGGGCGATCGCGGAAATCCAAAAGCAAAGTGTGCAACCTCCCGGTCCTCAAGTCAAGCAGCAAATCGACAGTATTCAACTACAGGTCAATCAAAAGAAAAGTGAGCTACTAGAACAGAAAAACCAGCAACTCCAGCAACTCCAACAGGTACAGATGCTCGAACTTGACCAAGAAGTCAATCAAGGTCAGATCGAAAGCTTCTTCCGCGTTGAAGCCGGAGATAACCTGGTTCGCAAAATGCAGGTCGAAATTCTCCTGCGAGATGGCGTAGTCGAAGAAATTCGCGGCGATATCTAAACTTGTGAGGCAAGTAGGAGTGGGTGTGAGGGAAGGGTTTTTTGCTATTGATGATAACGTTACCTCCAACCCACCCTGCCTGTAGAGACGCGCCATGGCGCGTCTCTACATTGGGTATCTTGCTATCCTGAAGAGAGTTGCCCTACTATGGCTAATCTGCCCATTCAACGATGAGTGACCAACCGACCCGCTTATGTATTCTCGGTGGAGGCTTTGGGGGGCTTTATACTGCCCTGCGCTTAAGCCAACTCCCTTGGGACAAATTACAGCAGCCAGAAATTATACTCGTTGATCAAAGCGATCGCTTCGTATTTATGCCCCTGCTGTATGAACTCCTGACAGGTGAACTGCAAACCTGGGAAATTGCCCCACCCTTTGAGGAACTCCTGGCAAATACAGGGGTACGCTTTACCCAAGCCACGGTGATGGGTATTGATAGTGAGCAACAGCAGGTACAATTGCAGCATGGCGTAGAATTTGCTTACGATCGCCTGGTCTTATCCTTAGGCGGAGTTACACCTCTGGAGAGCGTTCCCGGCGTCGCTGAACATGCTATTTCTTTCCGCGCGATCGCAGATGCTTATCGTTTAGAAGAACGGTTGCGAATTCTGGAAGAATCCCACAGGGAAAAAATTCGTGTCGCGGTTGTGGGTGGTGGGTACAGTGGGGTAGAACTCGCCTGCAAACTGGCTGAACGCTTAGGAGAACGAGGGCGCCTCCGGTTAATTGAACAGGGTGAGATGATTCTGAAAACCTCTCCCGAATTCAACCGTGAAGCTGCACGGAAGGCTTTAAATGAGCGAGATGTGTGGATTGACCTAGAAACATCGGTAGACTCGATCAGCGCTGACACAATTTCTCTGCTATACAAAGGACAGGTGGATACAATTCCTGTAGATATCGTACTATGGGCAGTTGGCACCACAGTAGCGCCGTTGGTGCGATCGCTCCCCTTTAAACAAAACCACCGGGGTCAGCTGATGATCACCCCAACCCTGCAAGTAGTTGATCATCCAGAACTTTATGCTCTAGGAGATCTCGCTGATTGTCGAGACGCCACAGGTCAACAAGTCCCCAACACCGCTCAATCAGCCTTCCAGCAAGCCGATTACGCCGCTTGGAATATCTGGGCATCCCTGACTGGGCGTCCCTTACTTCCCTTCCGCTACCAGCATTTAGGCGAGATGATGACATTAGGGACAGACAACGCGACACTGACCGGGTTAGGATTAAAACTTGATGGGGTCTTCGCCCACCTAGCACGGCGTCTTGCCTATCTTTATCGTATGCCCACCCTAGACCATCAGCTCAAAGTTGGTTTAAATTGGATGGCACAACCTTTATTAAATCTGCTCAAAGATGAGGGTATGTAGGGGCGGGTTTATGGATTTTTGTTTCCCGGTTGACGATAATGTTTGTGCAAAACCCGCCCTGATTAAATGTTGTGTAGGGACAGATTTAACTACTATCGTTTTTTACCTCACCCAGATGCAACTAAACCCGCCCTGACAAATAACAAATGATAAATGACAAATAACAAATGACCAATCCAAAAGTCATTTTACTAGATGCAGTCGGTACATTGTTTGGGGTGCGCGGGAGTGTGGGTCAGGTTTACAGCCGCGTAGCTCGTCAGTTTAACGTGAATGTACCACCCAAACTGGTTAACGATGCCTTTTTCCAAGCCTTTGCTGCGGCTGATCCCTTAGTTTTTCCAGACACAGAATCACAAGAAATTCCTCAGTGTGAATTTGAATGGTGGCGCGTGATTGCCCTTCGCACATTCCAAAAAGTCGGTGTTCTGGAACAGTTTGCCGACTTTACCGATTTTTTTGACCACCTTTACACCCACTTTGCCACAGCCGAACCGTGGTTTATTTATCCCGATGTGATCCCATCCCTGGAGGCGTGGCGGCGGGTTGGTATTCAACTGGGTGTTTTATCCAATTTTGATTCTCGCCTTTACTTAGTGTTAAAAGCCCTGAATCTGGATGAGTTTTTCAGTTCAATCACCATTTCCACAGAAGCGGGGGCGGCTAAACCTGATCCCAAAATTTTTACCCAGGCTTTACATAAACATGAATGTGAACCTTCACAAGCATGGCACATTGGTGATAGTTTGCGGGAGGATTATCAGGGGGCTAAAGCGGCGGGATTGAGAGCGATTTGGTTGGAGCGTTCCGAAGATATGGCTAAAATATAATAGTCATTTGTCATTTGTCATTCATCATTTGTCAGGGCGGGTTTAGTCACATGGGGGTGGCAAAAAATGTTAGTAGTCAAACCCGCCCCTACCAACCAGGTGTATATAGATCGCATAAAGTTTAACGTCATCCACAATGGCAATGACCGATTCTCGAATTATTACCTATAGTCCCGCTTACACCCTGGTGCCTACATACGAATGCTTTAACCGTTGTAGCTATTGTAACTTTCGCGCAAATCCGGGTCAAAGTCCATGGTTGACTTTAACAGAGGCGGGTGAGCGTTTAAAACAGCTTCAACCTCAGGGAATTTGTGAAATCCTCATCCTCAGTGGTGAAGTGCATCCCCACTCACCACGCCGTCAAGCTTGGTTCCAGCGCATTTATGATCTATGTGAACTCGCTTTATCTATGGGATTTCTCCCCCATACTAATGTAGGACCGTTGCAGTTTGAGGAGATGCGATCGCTAAAATCGGTGAATGTGTCGATGGGGTTAATGCTGGAGGAGATAACACCTCAACTCCAGCAAACCGTTCACCGTCATGCTCCCAGTAAGATACCACAGGTGCGGCTACAACAGCTTATTTGGGCGGGGGAATTGCAGATTCCGTTTACTACAGGGCTATTGTTGGGTATTGGTGAGACACCTGTTGATAGGTGGGAAACCTTAGATGCGATCGCGCAGCTTCATCATCAGTATGGTCACATCCAAGAAGTGATTTTACAACCCCATAGTCCCGGTGATCAACAAAATTGGCAAGCCCCCGCCTTTGAGCCGCAGCAGTTACCCCAAGTCATTGCTAAAGCACGTCAAATTTTACCCGCCGATATCACCCTGCAAATTCCGCCCAATTTAATCCTAGATGATCAATGGTTACTCGCCTGTTTAGCAGCAGGGGCGAGAGATTTGGGGGGAATTGGACCCAAAGACGAGGTAAATCCCGATTATCCCCATCCTCACATTCAGCGATTACAAAATATCGTCGAACCAGCCGGATGGCATCTCTTACCACGCTTACCCGTTTACCCGCAGTATAATAATTGGTTGTCCCCACGATTACAACAAGCCGTTTTGAATATAAGATTTAATGACATCCAACGGGGAAGCGATGTCCTAATTGACAAATGACAAATGACAAATGACAAATGACGAATTTATGTCTGAACTTGAAACCGCCTTAGAATTTATCCGAAACGTTGAACGGGAAAACCCTGATAAATCAGCCTATCAAATTGCCAATATCCTGCGCGGCTATACCCGGAAAAACTATACAAGCCGATTATGGAGTACCGCAACAGGTTATCACCAAGAGTATATTGAAGGAGAATTTCAAGGAAAACTCAATGGGGATGTCTTGTTAAGTGGAGAAACCACAGACTTTGGTCACTTTCTCGCCTCCCTATCTGATCGGTGGGGATGGCGGGTTTTGTTTTTCATTTATCAGTGGGGATGGCGGGTTTTGTTTTTCATTTATCAGTGGGGATGGCGGGTTTTGTTTTTCATTTATCAGTGGGGATGGCGGGTTTTGTTTTTCATTTATCAGTGGGGAGCTGAATTTAGTCCCTAAACCCGCCCCTACAATTGATTCCCTAAATCCGCCCCTACAATTGATTCCCAAAACCCGCCCCTACAATTTGAGGATTTATTTTCGTTAACTTTTTAAAATAAAACTCTATAGGTTGCCCATAAAATTGCTAAACTACAACCATCTTAAAAGAATCTCAAATGGAATGGTTGAAAAATGACCTCAATGAAATGTCCTAAATGCCAAGGAAACCTAGAATCTGTCGTTTATGCCGATATTGAAGTAGACCGATGCACGGATTGCTATGGCATCTGGTTTGATTCTCAAGAGGCTCAAACTCTCAAAGAAATAGAGGGATCTGAAGCCATCGATACGGGTGATCCCCAAATCGGCAGTAAATTTAATGCCATCGAAGATATTAATTGCCCGAAATGCCAAACCCGAATGACCAAAATGGTTGACCTAAAACAGCACCATATTTGGTATGAAAAATGCCCGATCTGTTATGGTATCTGGTTTGATGCTGGGGAATTTAAGGATTATAAACAGGAGGATATTCAGGATATCTTCAAAGGCATCTTTACTGGGGAACGGCGCTGAACCGTAATTTGGAAAAATCGGAAGTCATCTGGGTGATCAAGATTAGCGAAGCATCAACTGAAATAGTCCGGTTCAGTACATTGACACAGCCGCTTTGAACCGAGCTGATGTGAGAGTCTCCTACACTCAATCAAAGATTAGAGTGTAGGCTTCCTTTGCTTTGTTATGGTATATACATATTTAGTTTAATTTGTCAATATTCTGATTGAATGATTTTAGAGACTTTTTTCTCTTGACAAACAGTCCTAATCACCTCATATAATATTGAGTCAGGCGAAATCCATTTTCGTCGCCCTCTTTTCACCCCACCCATTGGACGTCACGGCGTCACACTTGCCTCCTGTTTACCTAGGACATCAGTCAACAAACCGACTGCGAGCAAAGTGAAAGGTTGATATGGCGTTGTCATCCTCACGCCTTTTCCCGGTTTCTAGGAATACTTGACCGACGCTCTTGGTGAAGTTGACGGCAAAGGGGAAGTCAAACTGGATTCAGTCTTTTTTTTGTCAGTCTTTTTTTTGTCAGTCTTGTTGTGCCAAAACACTCAATCTATCTATTGTCTCAAAACATGAGAATAGAATAAATTGATAATTACGCTCAAAATTCAAATGAACTTAAGTCATTATGGAATCATTTTTGGAATTCTTAAACAATATCAATATTGATATCTCTGGCATTCCTGTTGTCAAAACTGTGATTGTCATTCTCGTACTGACACTGATACAGGTATTTAGACGGCTGTTTATTTCAGTCGTCATTAAAACCATAGAGCGTTTTACTAGAAAAACCGACACTACCCTTGATGATGAGTTAATTGCGTTTCTGAAACCAGCATTAAGCTGGATAATTTCCCTGGCGGGGTTATGGATATCACAACTCATTTTGGCGGATGAATTGGGACCTAAACTGACTGAAACAATAGAGAAGACGCTCAACTTACTCTTGGTTTTTGTCATTGCCTACTTGGTTTACCGAGGCGCTTATCTTTTTGGCAATTTAATTGCTGCTGTAATGTTCCATTCGGAAAGCGATGTTGATGAGGTTCTTAAACCCTTAATCCCCAAGATTTTCCAAGCCGTCGCCATTATTCTACTCGCCATTAAAGTCAGTGAGATGCTGTTAGGGCAATCGGCGGCTGCAATAGCTGGTTTATTAGGCGGAGCCGGAATCACTTTAGGTTTACTGTTCAAAGACATTCTTTACGACTGGTTCTGCACCTTTATTATCTACTCCGATAACCTCTATCGAGAAGGGGATTGGGTAGGAATACAAGGAGTGAATGGTTTTGTCCAAATCATGCAGATTGGATTTAGAACCACCACACTGCATATCACGAATTGGGGTTCTATTGTGAAAATGCCTAATTCTAAAATGATTTCCGGAATTGTGGAGAATTGGTCACAAAATCCGGGTGATGAGTTGAAGTGGGGGCTTAACTTAACCCTAAAAATTGACGGGATTTCCGCTAAGCAAACCGAGAGAATTTGCCAGGGCATTCGAGAGATAATACCCACTATTAAGGGCGTGTCTCCATCGGGGTTGGCTCGGTTTACCCGCATTGAGCAGAATGCCCGGGTGATAGAAATTAGGGCTTTTGTTTATGATGATAATCTCTACTTTGATGCAGAAACCCAATTAAATCTAGCTATATTAGAACTTTTGGAGAAAGAAGGCATTGACTTCCTGTATATTGACCTAGAAACCCAACCGGAAAAGTTGAAAAGTTTCAAAGCAGCTAACAATTGAAAATAAAACCCCTTATTGACTTTAAAGTGGATCATTTAATTTAAACACCGAAAAAAGTTTCCCTCAACGGTTGTTAAGGGTCAACACTTACCTATTTTCATTTGCCTATCTTTGATGATTCAAAATGGAACTATAATTTGTGATTCATCCCAGATAAAATCAAAGATTATGAGGTGGGGCTTCTTGGCGATTAAGCTAAATGTCTTCCGACTTATCCACGCTACGGCTGGGAGAGGCATTATATAAAGCATCAAGCTGGGTGCGGGCGTCTTCAACCGTCATTGATTTCATCACCATCAGCGGCTCACTTGTCGGTTTACCTGCATCATCCAACAGTTCTGGATGGGGTACACCAGTGTGACGAAAGCCAGACGCAGAAAATGATTGTCTTCCCGCAGGGGAGTAGTGCCGTTGAGCATCTATACTCAAGTTCAGCAGGCTGCGAATCAAATTCCCGATCGCAAGAAATGCAATAACGGTAAAGGCAATTACATAGAGTAGGTGTAACATGGCATCATCCTCCAGACTAAACCGTTGATGTGTTAATAGATTATCTTAGATGGGTCAAGAATTACGTCTTTATCAGTAATCCGTTTAGCTTATCAAATCTCGGCAGAAATTTGATCACTCCCTCGACTCAATATTCACATTTTTGGAAACCTCCGACTCAGATTCTCCCGATTTCAATGAGCGCCAGCGCATCCCTACCTGCCAACATTCGTTGACTAATCGATGCCATGGCACTAATGTAGCGGGTTCAATCCCCACTTGACCATCCGTTGCTTGAAACAGTGTCACCGCCGCATTGACTTCCCGTTGAGCTGTTTTGACTCGATCGAGTAAATCCGTCTGCTGCTGTCGGCTTAAAAAGCTGATCTCCTCGGATTCGAGTAAAGAACGCGATCGCGAAAACCAATATCGAAAATCATCCAAGAGCGGTTGCAGTATTGACTTGAGCAGATCTTGCTCGTGAGGCTGAGACTGAGGCATGCATCTTAATCGCTAATTCATCTGTAAACTTATCTTAACGCTAGTTACAATTCTTTACAATACACAAACAACTAAGCAACCTGCATTGATTGAATAAGGTAGGTATCATGGAATGGAGCAAGGGAACCAGGGAAACCGGGCTAATTGGGTTCATTGTTAATCGTTTTGTTCACACCGATGAACCATGTAGCTGGCTTGGAGAGAAGCGAGTACCATGATCCATGATCCATGTAGCTTGCTTCTGTTGCCGGAGTACGCTGGCATCCCCCATCTTTTCGTGGGATAAGCTTAAACCCGATTGCATAAGAACTGCTTTCAATCTCAACTCAATGGTACACTCACCCATGTCCAACGTAGAAGCCCCCCAAAAACCCGAAAAAATCCATTTGCCTCGGACCAGTGAATCCGAGAGCTTAAAAAAAATTCGCCATACCGCCTCCCACGTCATGGCGATGGCGGTGCAGAAGCTATTTCCGGGGACACAGGTGACCATTGGTCCGTGGATTGAGAATGGCTTTTATTACGACTTCGCTAAACCCGAACCCTTTACGGAGCAAGACCTAAAAGCCATCAAAAAAGAGATGGTCAAAATCCTCAAGCGCAAACTGCCCCTGATTCGGGAACAAGTCACTCGTGAGGAAGCCGAACGCCGGATCAAAGAACTTGGAGAACCCTACAAACTAGAAATCCTTCAGGATTTAGAAGACCCAATTACGATTTACCATCTCGGAGACGCTTGGTGGGACTTGTGCGCTGGTCCCCATCTGGAAACCACCGCTGATATTCATCCCAAAGCAATTGACCTAGAAAGTGTCGCTGGGGCATACTGGCGCGGCGATGCGACTAAGGCACAACTCCAGCGAATTTACGGCACCGCCTGGGAGACGCCGGAACAACTAACAGAATATAAGCGGCGCAAAGAAGAAGCCCTCAAGCGTGACCATCGCAAGCTGGGCAAAGAACTAGGACTGTTTATCTTATCCGACGCGGTAGGACCGGGATTGCCCTTGTGGACGCCCAAAGGTACCGTATTGCGGAGTACCCTGGAAGACTTCCTCAAGCAGGAGCAAATTAAGCGCGGTTACCAACCTGTGGTTACACCTCATATTGGTCGCGTCGATTTGTTTAAAACCTCCGGACATTGGCAGAAATATAAAGAAGACTTGTTCCCAATGATGGGTGAGTCAGAAGCCGAGGGCTTTGTCCTGAAAGCCATGAACTGCCCGTTTCATGTGCAAATCTATAAGCATGAACTGCGTTCCTACCGAGATTTACCTATGCGCCTAGCGGAGTTTGGCACGGTTTATCGGTATGAACAATCGGGAGAACTGGGCGGATTAACGCGAGTTCGGGGCTTTACCCAAGATGATGCTCATCTATTTGTCACCCCTGAACAACTGGATGATGAGTTCTTGCGGGTGGTTGATTTAACTCTATCGGTGTTTGGCACCCTAGGGTTGCAAGACTTTAAAGCCCGTTTAAGTTTCCGTGACCCCAGCCAAGACAAATATATTGGTTCAGATGAGGCGTGGAATAAGGCAGAGAACGCCATTCGTCGGGCAGTCGAAACCTTGGGAATGGCTCATTTTGAAGGCATTGGTGAAGCCGCGTTTTATGGACCAAAGCTGGATTTCATATTCCATGACGCCCTCGATCGCGAATGGCAATTGGGGACGGTACAGGTAGACTATAACCTGCCAGAGCGATTTGATTTAGAGTATGTGGCGGAAGATGGGACGCGCCAGCGCCCTGTGATGATTCACCGTGCACCCTTTGGCTCATTGGAGAGGCTGATTGGCATTGTGATTGAGGAGTATGGGGGAGACTTCCCCTTCTGGTTAGCTCCGGTGCAAGCACGACTGTTACCTGTGAGTGATGAGCAGTTACCCTTTGCTCAGGAAGTGGCACAGAAGATGCGCCTAGTGGGGGTTCGAGTCGAAGTCGATACCAGTGGCGATCGCTTACCGAAGATGATTCGCAATGGAGAAAAGGAAAAAATCCCGGTGATGGCGGTTGTCGGGGCGAAGGAGGTTGAGTCGAATAGTCTAAGTGTCCGGACTCGCACCGCTTTTAAGCCCTCCCAAGACTTAGGGGCGATTCCCGTGGCGCAGGTGTTAGAACGCATGGAGAGTGCGATCGCCAACCGCCAGAATTTTTAGGTTAAATCTCTCTATATATGATGTAGAGACGCGCCATATATGATGTAGAGACGCGCCATATATGATGTAGAGACGCGCCATATATGATGTAGAGACGCGCCATATATGATGTAGAGACGCGCCATATATGATGTAGAGACGCGCCATAT